>JAVRPX010000461.1:0-3280 GCA_032161985.1 Mycobacterium sp. | reverse complement strand
CGTCGTCGCCGAGTTCCAGCCGTGAGCCGTCGACGTCACCGAAGCCGAGAACGACGACCACCACCGCCGCAAGCACGGCGAGCACGAGCGCGACGATGATCCGGGTCAGCATCGCGGACTTCTGGATACCGGCGTAGTTCACCGCGGTCAGCGCGACCACGGCAGCCACCGCCACCGCGTGCGCCCCGTCCGGCCACACGTAGTAGCCGACCGTCAGCGCCATCGCCGCGCACGACGCCGTCTTGCCGACGACGAAGCTCCACCCGGCGGTGTAGCCCCAGAACTCACCGAGACGCTCGCGCCCGTACACGTAGGTTCCGCCGGACTGCGGATACAGCGCCGCAAGTCGAGCCGAAGATGTTGCGTTGCAATAGGCGACGACGGCAGCGACCGCCAACCCGATGAGCAGACCCGACCCCGCCGCAGCAGCGGCTGGGGCCAGAGCAACGAATATGCCTGCGCCGATCATCGAGCCGAGCCCGATCGTCACGGCGTCGAATGTGCCGAGCCGCCGCTGCAGCGCAGGGCCCTCCGGCGTGCTCACGCTAGGTGATGCTACGTCAGGCGGTATCGCGATGAGGGACGAGAGTTTCGCGGGCCGATGTGATCGCCGACGCGACGGTGACCGCGAGCAGCACCAGCCCGCAGACCGCGACGAGCGGTATGGCCCACATTCGGCGGACGAGCAGCGCCGTCTCGCACTTGTCGACGAAGTTGTCCTGGCCGACAGTGGCAGCCGCCTGGCTCAGATCGGTGGAGTATCCGGTCCCGCACTTGACCTGGAATCCCCATTGGTCATAGGCGTCGAGAAAGACCGGAAAGTTCAGTGCAATGAGGCCGAAAACCACCAGGACACCGCAAACGACGCCCGTGTAGGCGAGGCGGTGATGCCGCTGTTCCAAAATCTCCCCCGTTCAGGTCATGCAGACGTCGGCGACGAGCAGCACCGGCCACGACACGATCGACCCGAGATACGACACCGCCAGCGCGACGACCATCAGTTCGCCTATCGTCACCCGAAACCCCAACAGCCGTCGCAGCACGCCGAGCATACTCACTATGTTAATGGCGATTCTTGCGATGGCGAACACTTTCTCGTGATTCTCCAACCGAAGTGGGCAGCTATGTATCCGTGACGTCCGTTATGGTGTTGGCCATGGCGCGCACCAGGCCCACCCGTGTTGAGGGTGTCCGGCGTCGGCCCAAGGATCGCAAGGCGCAGATCGCCCGTGCGTCGGCCGAGGCGTTCAGTGTGCTCGGATACTACGGCGTCAGCATGGAGACCATCGCGACGCGCGTTGGTATCTCCGCTGCCGCGCTGTACCGCCACTACTCGAGCAAGTACGAACTGTTCTGCGACGCGGTGCTCAGCCTCGGCCAGCAATTGGTCGACTGCACGGCATTCGCCGACGACGTAACCGGCGATCCCGAGCTGACCGTGCGCCGACTGGTCTCGGCGCTCATCGACACGGCAATGGCCAACCGAGAGTCGGGGGGGCTCTACCGCTGGGAAGGCCGCTACCTGCGGGGCGACGACCAGGCCACGCTGATCGCACAGATGCGCACCGTCCATCGCCGGATCCAGCGGCCGCTCATGGCAATTCGGCCGGAGCTGACGTCGCGGCAGGGTTGGACGCTGTCGACGTCGGGGCTGTCCGTGATCGGCAGCATCGTGGATCATCGCGCCAAGCTGCCCGCGATCCAGGTGCGCGCGTTGCTAGCCGACCTCGCCGACGCGGTGCTGGCCGCCGATGTGCCTGACGTCGCGAACAGCGTTGTCGAGGCCGTCCCGCCCGTCGCCACCGTCACGGAGACGTCGAAATACGAAGCGCTGCTGAACGAATCGATGCGTCTCTTCAACCTCAAGGGCTACCGCGACACCAGCATGGACGACATCGCGACGGCCGTCGGCATGCCTGCGTCGGGCATCTACCGGTATTTCTCGGCCAAGAGCGACATCCTCGCGGCGGCGTTCCGGCGGGCGGCCGACCGGCTGTCGGCGGAGCTGTCGGCGATCGTGGTCACAGTGCCCGATCGTGAGGAAGCGTTGACCGCGGTCATCGACGCATACGTGACGAGGTCGTTCGACCAGCCCGAACTGGATTACGTGTATTACACCGAACGGCTCAACATGACACCGGGCGATCAGAACATCCTGCGCAATCTCCAACGAGCCACCGTGGAGTTGTGGGTGGACCTGGTGGTGTCCGTGCGGCCGGACTGGACACCGGGACAGGCTCGCTTCGCTGTTCACGCCGCGATGTCACTGGTGATCGACCTCGGCCGATTGACGCGGTATGAGAATTCGGCGCAGGCCCGCGAGGTCGTGGAACGGCTGGTGGACCTGACGCTGCTCGGTCGCTATCGGTTGCGCGCCGCGTTGCCTGCCAAGTAGGCCACGTAACCGATCGTCCCGACGATCGCCAGCGGTCGGGTCTGTCGTGCAGAAATGCCAAGCCCAAGGGCCGTTTCGATGCCGCCGTTGATGTAGAGGTGCTGACGACTGTTACGCGGAAAGGCTTGCTTGGTGATGCCGTCGAACAGCTGCGGGCTGGTGAAATGCGCCAGACCGATGCCTGCGACGGCCAGTCCGCCGACCTTGGCGGCACGCGAGTTCCTTTTCGGCACAACCGATCCTCTCTCGTTAGGCAATCTGGTAGTCGCTCAACGGATACTCCGACGCCTCTTTGATCGCATCTTTCGTCGACATCGGCCGCAGCAGCGTCGGCTCGCCCTGGGGATTGAAGTAGTAAGACCGCGACGACGCACAATTGCCGATCGTCCACAACGAATCGCCGAGCAATTCGGTCATCCGATCCCGGTACTTCGTGTTGGCATCCTCGGTCACCTCGAACGTGGTGGCGCCACGCCGCTTGAGTTCACCGAACAATCGGTCCATGTGTTGCATCTGGTACTCCATCGTGTTGAAGAAGTTCAACCCGAGGAAAGCGAACGGACTGGCAAGGCTGAGGTAGTTCGGGAAATACGGCATCGTCACACCCTGGTACGCCTGGAATCGGGTGTCGCGCCACCACTTTCCGAGGTTGCGCCCCTCGCGGCCAATCACCTCGATGGCGGGGAAGTTGGCCTCCCACAGGTCGAACCCCGTCGCCAGTATCAAGGTGTCGATGACGGTCTTGCTGCCGTCGGCGTTGACGATGCCGTCGGCCTCCACATGCGCGATACCGTCGGTCTGCAGATGCACATGCGGCTTGGTGAATGAACGGTAGTAGCCGTTGGAGAATGTCGGCCGCTTGCAGCCGAAGTCGTAGTCCGGGGT
>JAVRPX010000460.1:0-3178 GCA_032161985.1 Mycobacterium sp. | reverse complement strand
GCCTTGAGATTGGTTCCCTCGCGGAACGAGCGGAACCCGGCGTAGGCCTTCACCATGGTTTCCTGCAGCAAGTCCTCGGCGTCGGCCGGGTTGCGAGTCATTCGCAGCGCACCACCGTAGAGCTGGTCGAGCAGCGGAATCGCGTCGCGCTCGAACCGCGCCGTCAGCTCGGCGTCGCTCTCGGGTGCCGACGTCTCTGGCGCCGTATCCGGCGCCGACCCGTCGATGTCGGTCATTACGGGGAACACCGTCCCTTCTGTTGCGGCGCCACCAAGCAGGCCCGGCATATCCACCGGACGTTCCAGGCAAATGGTAGGCACCAAAGACCCCTTCCTTCGATCCTAGAGGCTGTAACCGACACGACCCGTTCACGGGCCGGACTGCACCCAATAACAGCACGGACAGGCACTGTTGTTCCCGCACTACGCTGAGCCGATGGCGCGCGCAGCGACCCCGGCGATCGCGGCCCTGCTGAACGCGGAGGTCCCCCACCAGGTGCTGCAGTATCAGCACGACCCCCGCAACGAGTCGTTCGGCGAGGAGGCCGTCGAGGAGCTAGCGCAGGTCGAGGGTGTCCACCCGGAGCAGATCTTCAAGACGCTTGTCATCGCGCAGCCCAAGGGTCTGGCCGTCGCGGTGATCCCGGTGCCGTCAAAGCTGTCGCTGAAGGCCGTCGCCGCGGCGTTGGGCGTGCCGAAGGCGACGATGGCCGACCGGGCCGCGGCGGAACGGTCCACCGGCTACGTCATCGGCGGCATTTCACCGTTCGGTCAGCGCAAGCCCCTGCCGACCGTGGTCGACGCCTCGGCGCTGCGCTGGGATCGCGTGCTGTGTAGCGCGGGCAAGCGCGGCTGGGATGTCGGGGTCCACCCGCAGGACCTGATCCGGCTGACCAACGCGGTCACCGCCGACATCCGCGCCACATAGGGTGACCCCATGGCAGAGACGTCGTTGTCCGGGAAGACCATGTTCATCTCCGGCGCCAGCCGTGGCATCGGGTTGGCGATCGCCAAACGCGCTGCCGCGGACGGTGCCAATATCGCGCTGATCGCCAAGACCGCCGAGCCGCATCCCAAGCTCCCTGGCACCGTGTACACCGCGGCCAAGGAGCTCGAGGAGGCAGGCGGGCAGGCGCTGCCGATCGTCGGCGACATCCGCGACGAGGAGTCGGTTGCATCGGCGGTGGCGCAGACAGTCGAGCAGTTCGGCGGCATCGACATATGCGTGAACAATGCCTCAGCGATCAACCTCGGTTCGATCAAAGAGGTACCGCTCAAGCGCTTCGACCTGATGAACGGCATCCAGGTGCGAGGCACCTACACGGTCTCGCAGGCCTGCATCCCGCACATGGTGGACCGGGAGAATCCGCACATTCTCACGCTGTCGCCGCCGGTTCGGTTGGAACCCGAATGGCTGACGCCGACTGCGTACATGATGGCCAAGTACGGAATGTCGTTGTGCGCCTTGGCGATAGCCGAGGAACTACGCGAGGACGGCATCGCGTCCAACACGCTGTGGCCGCGCACGCTGGTAGCCACGGCCGCGGTGCAGAACCTGCTCGGCGGCGACGAGGCGATGGGCCGGGCCCGCAAGCCCGACGTGTACGCCGACGCCGCGTACGTCGTCCTCAACAAGCCCTCCCGCGAATACACCGGCAACAGCCTGCTGTGCGAAGACGTCCTGCTGGAATCCGGTGTCACCGACCTGTCGGTCTACGACTGCATACCCGGGTCAGAGCTGGGCGTCGACCTATGGGTCGACACCCCCAACCCGCCGGGTTACACAGGGCCTTAATCGAATTCGATGATGCCGCGGATGTTACGACCTTCGCGCATGTCGGTGATGGCGTCGTTGAGCTGATCCAGCCGGTACCGCTTCGTGACCAACTCGTCGAGTTTGAGGTTGCCGTTGCGGTACATGTCCAACAGCATCGGCGTACTCGCGCGGGCATTCATGCCGCCGTAAATCAACCCCTTGAAGGTTTTGCAGCTCTGAATGAAGTCGACGAGTATCAGCGGCACGTTGGCGATTTCGAACTTCGGCACACCGGTCATCAGGCACGTGCCGCCTTTGCGCGTCAGCATCAAGGCCGGAGCCAGCATGTCCGTGGTCACCACGCCGGGCGTCAGCACAACTCGGTCCGCCATCACCCCACGGGTCAGCTCCTGCACAAGGGGGATGGCCTGCTCGATCGACGGGCTGGTGTCCGTCGCCCCGAAGAACTTCGCCGTATCACGTTTGAAATCAACGGGATCCACGGCGATGACGTTCATGGCACCCGCGGCCCTGGCACCCTGCACCGCGTTGATTCCCACCCCGCCGGTGCCGATGATGACCACCGTGTCGCCGGGTTCCGTCCCGACGCCGACGGTTCCGGAGCCCCATCCGGTCGTCACGCCGCACGACACCAGGGAGGCCGCCTCCAAGGGAATCGACTCGTCGATCTTGATCACCGACTCCTCTGCGAGGACGGCGTATTCGGCGAATGTGCCGAGCTGACAGAAGGCCGTAAGCCCCTCGTCGCCAGCGCGTCGCCTCACGGTGCCGTCGGTGACCGACTCCCTGGCCAGCATGCTGGCCCCGTTGTCGCACAGGTACGTCTGGCCCGACACGCACCACCGGCAGGTCCCACACGCCGCGATGAACGACATGCCCACGTGATCACCGGGCTGTACGGACCCGACGCCCGGACCCACCTCCTCGACCACGCCCGCGCCTTCGTGACCGCCGAGCAGCGGGAAGTAGTCGAGGCGGGGAATACCCATCGCCTCCATCATCGCCGCGAGGTCTGGGGTGGGAACCATGTCGCCGGTGGCGAAGTGGTCGTCGGAATGGCAGACGCCCGCGACGGCCATCTTCACCAACACCTCGCCATCGCGTGGCGGGTCGAGGGTGATCTCCTCGATCTCCCAGTCCCTGCCGACACCGCGCATCACAGCGCCCTGGCATTTCATCGGGCACTTCCCCGCGGCTTGAGGCCGACGCGACGTACGCCATGTGCAGCGGCGGCGCGCACAACGCCCATCAACACCCGGAACTTGCGGCGTGAGTACGGATACCAAAGCAGCTCACGTGACTGGGTGGGGATCCTCGGCGCTGTGATCGCTTGTGGGCGGCAGTATTTCAGTAAGCCATCGGCGCCGCCGTTGCGCGATCCGATTCCCGAGTGCTTCCATCC
>JAVRPX010000459.1:0-8413 GCA_032161985.1 Mycobacterium sp. | reverse complement strand
AAGGCGTCCGCCAGGTCGCTGTCGCACCCGAGACCGGAACACTTCGCGGCGATTTGATGCAACTAGCGGAGGTGTGCTGCGATCAGGCACGCGAGCATGCCAGCACCATGCGGGCGGTGCTGGTTGAGGTATCGCGCAATCCCGCACTCAATGACGTGATGCAACACCAGTTCCTCGATCAACGAAAGGCACTGTTCGACCACGTCTTGGCGCAGGCCGTCGATCGCGGCGAGATCGACGCCGCCGCCATCACCGACGACCTCTGGGACGTGATGCCCGGCTATCTCATATTCCGGTCCATCTGGTCGGCTCGCCCTCCCACCCGTCGCACGGTCCAAGCTCTCGTTGATGACGTGATGATTCCCAGTCTCACTCGCCGGTGCCGTTGAACGTGGCCGGGCCGCAGAGGCTGAGGCGCTGCTCAGCAGACCCCAGCGCGGGTCTCGCTGAGGACACCGGTACATCTTGTGCCGTGCGGTACCGTACCGTACTGTCAAGGAGGTTGATATAGGGCGCCTGAGTGAAATGGGGTCGTTCGCAGTCCGAACCGTCGTGTCATAGTTATTGAAAGGCTGGCGCGTGCAGGGGATTTCGATGGGCCGCCTGCTCACGCGATGGTGGATGGTGTTGGTCGCCATTGTGGTGGTGGCTGTGGCGGGATTCGCCGTGTACCGGCTGCACGGCGTCTTCGGCTCGAATCACAACACGTCGACTGGCGGCGCCCTTTCGGACGAGATCGTTCCGTTCAACCCCAAGCACATCGTCCTCGAGGTGTTCGGGCCGCCGGGCACGGTGGCGACGGTCAACTATCTGGATGTCAATGCTCAGCCTCAGCGGGCCGACAATGTCACCCTGCCGTGGTCATACGACACCACGACGACCCAGCCGGCGGTGCTGGTAAACGTTATGGCGCAAGGCAATAGCGACTCTCTCGGCTGCCGCATCATCATCGACGGCGTGGTCAAAGACGACAGACAGGTCAATACCATGAACGCCTACACCTACTGCCTGGACAAGTCGGGATGAGCAACCATCACGAACCACGCGGGTCGCTCACGCATCGCGTCGCCAGGACGATCCGCTGGCTTTCGGTGCCGATCGTGCTGTTCTGGCTGGTTGTCGCGGGGATCACCAATGCCCTCGTCCCGCAGCTTGAGGTCGTCGGCGAAGCTCACAACGTGGGGCTGAGCTCCCCTGATTCACCGTCGCTGCAGGCGTTCAAAAAGATTGGCGAGGTGTTCAAGGAATTCGACTCCGACAGTGCGGCAATGATTGTGCTTGAGGGGGATCAGCCGCTTGGTGCGGATGCCCATCGGTACTACGACACGCTGATCCAGCGAATTTCGCAGGATCACAAACACGTTCAGCACGTCCAGGACTTCTGGGGAGACGCGCTCACGGCGGCCGGCTCTCAAAGCTCCGATGGCAAGGCGGCCTACGTTCAAGTATTTCTCGTCGGCAATCAAGGCGAAGCGCAGTCCATCGAGTCTGTCGACGCGGTCCGCGACATCGTGGACCACACTCCTGCACCACCCGGCGTCAAGGCCTATGTCACCGGCGCTGCGCCGCAAGTCGCAGACCAATTCGAAGTCGGAAACGCAGGCACCACGAAAGTCACCGTGTTGACGGTCCTGGTGATCGCGATCATGCTGCTGTTGGTTTACCGCTCCCTGGTCACCATGATCCTGGTGCTCGTCACCGTGCTCATCGAAATGTCCGCGGCCCGTGGAATTGTGGCCTTCCTAGGCAACTCCGGGATCATCGGACTGTCGACGTACTCGACCAATATCCTTACGCTGCTGGTTATCGCGGCAGGCACCGACTACGCCATCTTCCTCCTCGGCCGCTATCACGAAGACCGCGGCAATGGGCAAGAGCGCGAAACGGCGTACTACAACATGTACGGCGGGACCGCCCATGTCATTTTGGGGTCAGGTCTGACCGTCGCCGGCGCCGTCTTCTGCCTGAGCTTCACCCGACTTCCGTATTTTCAAAGCCTCGGCATTCCCGCCGCGATCGGCGTCCTCGTGGCACTCGTGGCAGCGCTCACCCTGGCACCCGCGGTGCTGACCATCGGCAGCCGCTTCGGCCTGCTGGAACCCAAACGCAGAGCACGCACACGCGGATGGCGCCGGATCGGCACGGCGATCGTCAGGTGGCCCGGGCCGATTCTCGTCGCAACGTTAGCGGTGGCCGCGGTGGGTCTGCTTGCGTTGCCCGGCTATAAGACCAGTTACGATGTCAGCAATTACATGCCCGACAGTGCGCCATCCAACGTCGGCTACGCCGCCGCCGAGCGCCACTTCTCGAAGGCCCGGCTCAATCCCGAACTTCTGATGATCGAGACGGATCATGATCTGCGAAATCCGACCGACATGATCCTGTTGGAGCGGGTGGCCAAGGCCGTCTTCCACACGACCGGCATTGCCCAGGTGCAATCCATCACCCGGCCGTTGGGCACGCCGCTCGACCACACGTCGATTCCGTTTCAGATCAGCGCGCAAAGCGCCGGTCAGATACAGAATCTCGGCTATCAGCAAGATCGCGCCAACGACTTGCTCAAACAGGTCGGCGAGATCGACAAGACGATCGGCATTCTGCGGAGCCAGGCTACCCTGCAGCAGCAGGCGAACGACGCGACGCACGAACAGGTTGAAGCGTTTCATCAAACCGTTGCCGTGGCGCAGGACCTGCGTGACAAGATCGCCAATTTCGATGACTTCTTCCGGCCGTTGCGCAATTACTTCTATTGGGAGCCGCACTGTTTCGACATCCCGATCTGCTGGGCGCTGCGATCGCTGTTCGACGCGCTCGACGGGATCGACGCGCTGACCGAACAGTTGGGAAATGTCACAACGAGTCTGGACAAATTGGATTCGATTCAGCCGCAACTGCTCAACCTGATCCCGCCCCAGATCGCCAGTCAGCTGACCAATCGCGACTTGATCATGACCAACTACGCGACGCTGTCGGGAATCTACAGTCAGAATGCGGCGACATTGCAGAATTCGACCGCCCTGGGAGCAGCGTTCGACGCCGCGAAAACCGACGACTCGTTTTACGTTCCGCCCGAGGTGTTCAGCAACCCCGAATTCCAGCGCGGCCTGAAACTGTTCCTCTCACCCGACGGCAAGGCCGCCAGGATGATCATCACTCACGACACTGATCCCGCTACCCCCCAAGGTATCTCGCACATCGACGCGATCAGACACTCGGCTGAAGAGGCCGTCAAGGGGACGCCGCTGGCGGGCTCCCATATCTACATAGGCGGCACCGCAGCGACCTATAAAGACATCCAGGACGGCGCCAAGTACGACCTGATGATCGTCGCCGTCGCCGCGCTCAGCCTGATCCTGCTCATCATGATGTTCATCACCCGAAGCCTGGTTGCCGCGTTGGTCATCGTCGGCACTGTGGCGCTGTCACTTGGCGCCTCACTCGGTCTGTCGGTACTGGTTTGGCAGCACATCCTGGGCATCGAGTTGTACTGGGTCATAATCCCACTTGCCGTCATCCTGTTGCTGGCAGTGGGTTCGGACTACAACTTGCTGTTGATATCTCGCTTCAAAGAAGAGATCGGCGCCGGATTGAACACCGGCATCATCCGGGCCATGGCCGGTACCGGTGGGGTCGTCACCGCCGCTGGATTGGTGTTCGCCTTCACCATGGCTTCCTTCGCCTACAGTGATCTGCGCGTGCTCGGACAGATCGGAACCACCATCGCCCTCGGCTTGCTGTTCGACACGCTGATCGTGCGCTCGTTCATGACCCCGTCAATCGCGGTGCTTCTCGGACGCTGGTTCTGGTGGCCCCTACGAGTGCGTCCGCGTCCGGCGAGCACGATGCTGCGTCCCTATGGAACCCGCCCCGCCGTTCGTCAACTGCTCCTGTGGGAAGACGACGAATGACTCGCGTCAGATCTGCACTTTCCGTCTGCTCGCGCTAATCCAGGAAGCCGTGCAGAAGGGCGGCCGATCCAGCGACGTGTGCCCGCATGGCTTCCGCGGCCCGTTCGCCGTCGCCCGCCAGAATCGCCACGACGATCGCTTCGTGCTGCTCGTCGGAATGGGCGATATTGCGCGGCAGCAAGGGAATCTGGTCGAGCAGCCCGTTGAGTCGCATCCGGTTCTCGGCGACCAGGGGAACCAGCGACGGCGAGGCTGCTGCCTCCGCGATCGCCAGGTGCAGCCGCGAGTCCAGCCGCCGATAGTCGTCGGGCGCCGCGCCGCGGACATCGGCCAAGCGCGACCACAGCACTTCTCGCTCCGAAGCGGTCAGTGTGCGATTCGCCGCCATCCGGGCGGCGCCGACCTCGAGGATTTCGCGCAACCGCAGCGCGTCGTCGATTTCCGCGCGGGTCACCCCCGCGCTGTCGTCCGTGTGCCTCGGCAGCTCGTCGGCAAGGAATGTGCCACCATAGCGGCCGCGACGTGACACCAGATATCCGGCGTCGGCAAGCGACTTGATGGCCTCCCGAACGGTGTCGCGGCTGACGCCGAGCCGGGCCGCCAGTTCGCGTTCGGGTGGAAGGGACTCGCCCGGCTGCAACACTCCCAGTCGGATGGTCTGCAGCAGCCGTTCGACGGTGTCTTCAAACGGGTTCCCCGGCCGCACCGGGCGCAGCAGTGCGTCGCTCGCCAGCGGGACGTCCGGGTCAGCCGACATGGTCTTTACAGCGGAGTGACGTAGTGGCCGCTGATACCGCCGTCGACCAGGAACGTCGACCCGGTGATGAACGAGGCATCGTCGCTGGCCAGGAACGCCACCGCGGCGGCCAGTTCCTCCGGCTCGGCGAACCGGCCTATCGGGACGTGCACCAGCCGACGTGCAGCCCGCTCCGGATCCTTGGCGAACAGCTCCTGAAGCAGCGGCGTGTTGACCGGGCCGGGACAGAGCGCGTTGACGCGAATCCCGCTGCGCGCGTATTGGATCCCGAGCTCGCGGGACATCGCCAGAACGCCGCCCTTGGACGCCGTGTAGGAGATCTGCGATGTGGCTGAGCCCATCACCGCGACGAACGAGGCGGTGTTGACGATCGACCCCTTCTTTGCCGGCACCATGTGCCGTAAGGCCGCCCGGCACGACAGGTAGACCGACTTGAGGTTGACGTCCTGCACCTTCTGCCATGCGGGCAGCTCGGTGGTCTCGATCACATCGTCGTCTGGCGGCGAGATGCCTGCGTTGTTGAACGCGATGTCGACCGACCCGTACGTCTCAGCGGCGGTGTCGAACAAAGCATCCACGGCCGCCTCGTCCGAGACGTCAACGGGCACAAACAATCCGTCGAGTTCGTCGGCCGCGGCCTTGCCCGCTGTCGGATCGATGTCGCCGACGACGATCCTTGCACCCTCGGCGCGCATGCGCCGCCCGGTGGCCAGGCCGATACCGCCGGCGCCACCGGTGATCACCGCGACCTTGCCAGCCAGTCGTTGGGTCAAATCCATCAGGCATCTCCGATCGCGAAAAACACGTTCTTGGTTTCGGTGAACGACAGCGGTGCGTCGGGGCCGAGTTCGCGGCCCAGTCCCGACTGTTTGAACCCGCCGAACGGCGTGTTGTAGCGCACCGACGAATGCGAATTGACCGACAGATTGCCGGATTCCACGGCGCGCGACACCCGCAGCGCCCGCGACAGATTGTCGGTCCAGATCGATCCGGAAAGGCCGTAGGGCGTGTCGTTGGCAAGCGTGATGGCATCCGCCTCGTCCTCGAAGGGCAGCACCGTCACCACCGGACCGAAGATCTCATCGGTGACGGTGCGGTCGGTGCGCGGCGGGGTCAGCACCGTCGGCGGGAACCAGTAGCCGGGGCCCGACGGTGCATCGCCGCGGAACGCGACCGGCGCGTCGTCGGGCACGTAAGAGGCCACGGTGTTCCAGTGCGCTTTCGACACCAACGGCCCCATTTCGGTGTCTTTGGACTGCGGATCGCCGACCACGACGCCCTTGACGGCCGGTTCAAGCAACTCCATGAATCGGTCATACACGCTGCGCTGCACCAGGATCCGGCTGCGCGCACAGCAGTCCTGGCCCGCGTTGTCGAAGACGCCGTACGGCGCGGTCGCCGCAGCCTTCTCCAGATCGCAGTCGTCGAACACGATGTTGGCGCTCTTGCCGCCCAGCTCCAGGGTGACCCGCTTGACCTGGGCCGCCGCCCCCGCCATCACGCGTGTGCCGACCTCGGTGGACCCGGTGAACACGATCTTGCGTATGTCGGGGTGGGTGACGAACCGCTCCCCCACCACCGAGCCCTTGCCGGGGAGGACCTGGAAGAGGTCGGCAGGCAACCCGGCCTCAACGGCCAACTCGCCCAGCCGAATAGAGGTCAGCGGGGTAATCTCGGCGGGCTTTAGCAGCACCGCATTGCCAGCCGCCAGCGCGGGCGCGAAGCCCCATGAAGCGATTGTCATCGGAAAGTTCCAAGGTGCGATCACCCCGACCACGCCGAGAGGTTCGTTGAAGGTGACATCCAGGCCCCCGGCTACCGGAATCTGCTTGCCCGACAGCCGTTCCGGGGTAGCCGAGTAGTAGAGAAGAACGTCGCGGACGTGGCCGGCCTCCCACTCAGCGTTCCCGATCACGTGCCCGGAGTTGTTCACCTCCAGCTGCGCGAGCTCGTCGATATGCCCGTCGACGACGGCCGCGAAGGCCCGCAAGGAGGCCGCCCGTTCGGCAGGAGCCAGCCGGGCCCATTCCCGTTGAGCCGCCTTGGCGCGCGCTACTGCGTCATCGACGCCCGCGAGGTCGGTCTGCTCGATGGTGCGCAGCAGTTCCTCGGTAGCAGGGTTGATCACATCACTAGCGCTCACGCATTCACCTTTCCTGTCGCGTAAACCGCGGCAGCCTCCACAACCGCGGCGAACAGCCGCAGATCATCCAGTCGCTCCTCGGGATGCCACTGCACTGCCAAAAGAAAACTGTCGCCAGGCATTGCCCGGTCCCGTTCTATGGCCTCGATGACGCCGTCGGAGTCTTGGGCGCTGACGATCAGGCCGTCGCCGAGCCGGTCGATGGCCTGGTGGTGATAGCACTGGGCATCAGACGATTCGCCGATCAGCGCGGCCAGCCGCGTTCCTGGTACGGTGCGCACCGCTGAGGTCGCGAACACCGCATTGCCCTGCTGGTGGTGGGTGTGGCCGATCACGTCGGGTAGGTGCTGGTGCAGCGTGCCGCCCAGAACGATGTTAATCACCTGCGCCCCGCGACAGATCCCCAGCACCGGCATGCCCCGACGGAGGGCTCCGTCGACCAACGCGAATTCGAACGCGTCGCGCTGGCGGTTGTCCTCGACGGCCTCGTCGGTGGCCGGGTGCGGCTGCTGGCCGTACCCAGCCGGATCGACATCTCGTCCGCCCGTGATGATCAGGCCATCCAAGCCGTCAAGAACACGCGAGGCGATCTCGGCGTCCACCGGCTGCGGAGGAAGCAGGGCAGCGATTCCGCCGGCCAGGGCCACCCCGTCGATGTAGATGGCGGGCAGGAAGCTGGCGCGCACGTCCCAGACCCCGGTCTGCGCCTGCTGCAGATAGGTGGTCAAGCCCAGCACAGGCCTAGAGCCGCTCAAAGCCACGCACCCTTTCCCAGTCGGTCACCGCCGAATTGAATGCAGACAGTTCCACCCGCGCGTTGTTGAGGTAGTGCTCCACGACGTCGTCACCGAACGCCTCACGCGCCACTTCCGACTTTCCGAACAGTTCCACCGCTTCGGTGAGTGTGGTCGGCAATCGTTCCGCGCCGCTGGTATACGCGTTGCCCTCCAACGCTTCCGGCAGCTCCAGTTCACGCTCGATGCCGTACAGCCCGCCGGCGATCAGCGCCGACACAGCAAGATACTGGTTCACGTCGCCGCCAGGCGCGCGGCACTCCATCCGCATGCCGTGTCCGTGCCCGACCACGCGCAGCGCGCAGGTTCGGTTGTCCATCCCCCATGCGACCGCCGTCGGCGCGAAGCTGCCCTCGACAAAACGCTTGTAGGAGTTGATGTTCGGTGCATAGAACAGCGTCATCTCGCGCATCGTTGCCAGCTGGCCTGCGATGAAACTGCGGAACATCGGCGACATGCCTAGCTCGTCGTCCGAGTCGGCGAACACCGCGGAACCGTCGTCGCCGCGCAACGAAATGTGGATGTGGCAACTATTGCCTTCGCGCTCATCGAATTTCGCCATGAAGGTCAGACTCTTGCCGTGCTGGTCGGCGATCTCCTTGGCGCCGTTCTTGTAGATGGTGTGGTTGTCGCACGTGACGCGGGCATGGTCGTAGCGGAACGCGATCTCCTGCTGACCGAAGTTGCACTCGCCCTTCACGCCTTCGCAGTACATGCCTGCGCCGTCCATGCCGAGCCGGATGTCGCGCAGCAGCGGCTCCATCCGGGTCGACGCATGCATCGCGTAGTCGACGTTGTAGTCGGTGGCAGG
>JAVRPX010000458.1:0-3121 GCA_032161985.1 Mycobacterium sp. | reverse complement strand
GGGAAGTACCGACGCTTCTCTACCGCCGACGGCGCCGTGCGCATTCACGTTCGTCCAATCCGCTACGGCTCAGGTCGTCGCCGGTGCCAACACCTTGAAGAGCTTTGTGGCATCGGGCAACCAGGAGGCCGCTCGGTTGGCCGCCGTGCTCGATGAGGCCGCGAGGGTTTACCAGCAGGTCGACGACCGCACGCGTTATGCGCTCGACCACGACCCGCCGCTACCAGTACCAGCCGAAGCCGTACCGGTGAATCCGGCTCTGCCACCACCGATTCCAGCGATCGAGCAGCCTCCGTTGATGGCGGGCATGGCCGGCGGCGACACCGACGGCTACATGGACCCGAAGTCGGCCGCTCAGGTAATCCACTCCGGCAACCCAAGTCCGATGCGTACCTACGCGGGCGACGCGCGAGCCTTCGCGAACAGCCTTCGTGATCAGTCGAACTCGTTCACCCTCGCAGGAGTGACGTGGGACGGATCTGCGGCGGAATCGGCAGGCGATGCCTTGCGTCAGCATCAGGAGTGGTTGAACAAGATCGCCGAGCAGTATGAGTATCTCGCCCATCAGGCCCAGGATCTCGCTGCCGCTCAGGAGAAGTGGGCGGACCAGCATCCGACCGTTGCGGAGATCGAGCAGGTCGAGCGGGAGATGCAGCAGGCGATCCAGAACAAGGACCGTGTCGGACTGCATGTCGCACAGGAGAAGTACGGGAAGCTGTTCGCCAAGTCGGAGGAAGTCCGCGCCGGCTACAGCGCCGACGTGACGGGCAAGGGGCTGCTGGGAGTTCCAAAGCCGCCTCCTGGAGCTGCGCCGGTCACCTCCGTCACGGGCAACGGCGATCCGCGGAAGCCTGCTCAGCCACAACAGCCGGATCCCACCAGAGATGGTGCCCCCCAGCAGTCCGGTGCGGGCGGCGGCGGCGGCACTCCGCAGCAGCCCACCGGAACTCCTTCGCCGACGGCCCAGCCGATCTCGGCGCAGCAAGCTGCGGGGCAGCAGGCCGCCGGGGGCTCGCCCTCGGGTGGCGGCGCACCGTCGGGTGGCGGAGCCCCCTCCGGAGGAGGTGGAGCGCCGTCGGGAGGCATGCCCGGCGGATTGCCGGGTGCCGGTCCGTCGACGGGAACCCCCAAGCTGCCGACGGATCCGAGCCTCAAGCCGGCCGCGCTTGGCGGCGGCGCAGGCGGTGGCGGCGCAGGCGGTGGCGCACCTTCGATGCCGCTGTCGGCCGCGGTGGGCGCCGAGACGGTGGCGCCGACCGTGCCTGCCCATGCCGCCTCCGCGGCACCCGCGGCCGCGTCGACCGGAGCTGCCGCGGGCGGTGCCATGGGCGGCGGCATGGCGCCGATGCACGGCGCCGCCGGGCACAACCAGGGCAAGGAGAAGCGGCGCGACCCAAATCTGGCGCCCGACGAAGACCTCTACACCGAGGACCGCCCGTGGACGGAGGCGGTCATCGGCAACCGCCGGCGCAGGGATGTGGCCGACGGCAAGGAATCCAAGTGACCGACGAGATTGATCCGCAAGTCGCTGCGGTCCTCGAGCAGGCGCAGCGTTTGCAATCGATCGTGGATGAACAGCTGCACAAGATGAGCGCCGAAACATTCACCGCCACAGACGAATCCGAGACGGTCGAGGTGACGCTGAACGGCCATCACTACCTGACCGGGGCGTTCATTTCCGATGGCTTGCTGCGGCTCGGCGCGCGCACGGTGGAGCAGCGAATCAACGAGGCCCTGCAGAACGCGACGGCGGCCGCCACACAGTCCATCGAGGCCGACAGGGAACGCATCGACGCGGCGGTTGCGGAGATCACTGCAGGCCTGCAAGGCCCCGATCCGATGTGACGGCGACTATCTCGCTGGTGGCGGGATCGCAGCCAGAAGGTTTGATCACCGCCGCCGCCCGGTTGGGGGCCTCGATCGCGTCGCTCGAAGCGCAGATTGCGACGCAGCGAGAGACGCTGGCGCAGTTGATGTCTGGCTGGCAAGGTGACGCTGCACGGGCCGCGCTGCTGCGAGCCGAGAAGAACCTGCAGCGGCAGCACCGGTTGCTCGTGCGGCTTCAAACGATGCGATCGGCGCTGCGCACCGGCGGTGGGCAGTTGTCGGCGCTGCGGACACACATCCTCGGCACCGCGGGCCAGGCGACATCGCTGGGCGGCCTAGTCAGCGACGACGGCACGGTCAGCGCGACGGGCACAGGTCGTCTTGTGACACCCGTGTTGGCAGCGGCGTACACCGCGCTCGTCAAGAAGCTGCTCGCCACATTCGACGCGGTGGACGAGGCGACCGCTTCGGCGTTGACCAACGCCGGGGCGCCACAGACCCCGCCCCACCCGCCGACGCCGACGGTCCCTGACAGGGCACCGACCCGGAGCAGGTGAAGCGGTGGTGGGAATCACTGAATCCCGACGAACGCGAACGCCTCGCCGACGAGCAGCCCGATCTGATCGGCAACCTGAACGGCATCCCGGTCGCGATCCGTGACTACACGAATCGCAAAGTGATGCACCAGGATTTGGACCGCGTACGGCAGGCGGCGTCCGGCGCTGGCGTCCCTGCCGAGACGGTGCTTGCCGCGCCAGAGAAATATGGGCTCACACAAGCCGACATCTCCCGGTACAGAAATGCCGAGAACGTGCAGAAGGGTATCGACGTCAACGCGCGGAAGCATCCCGACGGCAGTCCGAGATACCCGGTCCTTCTGCACACATACGAACCCGAGGCTTTCGGCGGTCAAGGGCGGGCGGCGATCGCTATCGGCAATCCCGACGAGGCGGACAACACCACGGTCCTGGTACCTGGCACCGGCAACAGCGTCCGTGACGGATATTTCGAACCGCCCGACGGCCTCAACGTGTACCAAGAGTCCCAGAGCGCGGCACCCGACAAGAAGAACTCGGTGGTGCTGTGGATGGGCTACGACGCACCCGACAGCCCCACGGACACCCAGATTGCCGCGACTGGTCTGGCACGGGAGGGCGGCTCGCTGTTGACGCCCGACGTGAATGCCTTCGATGTGACGAACGGGGACAAGGATTCCCACGTCACCGTGATCGGGCATTCCTATGGCTCGACGACGGTGGCCGACGCCGCCGCCGGCTTCGGCATGCGCACCGAT
>JAVRPX010000457.1:0-7171 GCA_032161985.1 Mycobacterium sp. | reverse complement strand
AACGACCACAGGTGATACGGGCACTGCAGCACGTTGGCCTCCCCCGCGCCGCTACACACCTCCATCCACCGGTGCGAGCAGTTGCGCGACAGCACCCGAATCTCCGAATGCCGGTCCCGCGTGACCACCAAGGGCGTGCCGAGGATGTCGATGCTGTAGTAACTGCCGGGCGTCGGCACCTGCTCGACGCGGCACAACGGCACCCAGCCGTGCTTGAAGATCTGATCGACCTCGGCGGCGTACAGTTCGTCGCTGCCGTAGGCCTCGGGCGGCAGCGTGATCGCCTTGTCGGGCGAATCGACGGCACATGTCGCAGTCAGGCGGGAGTAGTCGAAAGACACTGTTGCTCCTCGTGTCTCGGGCGGTGGTCAACGCAGACGCTATGGGCGTTGTGTTGCGGATCGGTTTCCTGCCCGTAAATGACCTATTGAAATGTGCATCGCCAGTCCCACCGCGTGTGCCGCCGTCTACCTGCGTTTTCCACGCTCCGCCTCAATAGAGTATTGAAACGAAGGTTTCACCTTGCGACGTGCTCGAAACCGGTAGGAATGAGGTCATGATCGAGGTCACCCTGCTCGGCACTGGCAGTCCCATTCCCGATGCCCGCCGAGCGGGGCCGTCGACCCTCGTGCGGGCAGGCGGGCAGACGTTTTTGATCGACTGCGGCCGCGGTGTGCAACAGCGCATGACCGCGGTTGGCACCGGCGCCAACGCGTTGACAGCGCTGCTACTGACGCACCTGCACAGCGACCACATCGCCGATCTGGGCGACGTCCTCATCACCCGGTGGGTGACCACATTCGACCCCAACCCGGTGCCCCTGCCGATCATCGGGCCGCCCGGCACGGCCGAGGTGGTCGACGCCACGCTCAAGGCCTTCGGTTTCGACATCGGCTACCGGATCGCGCATCACGCGGACCTGACCTCGCCACCGCCGGTAGAGGTCCATGAGTACACCGACGGCATGGTGTCGGACCGCGACGGGGTGACGATCCGGGTGGCGCCGACGGATCACCGGCCCGTCGCGCCGACCATCGGATTCCGGATCGAACACGGCGGCGCGTCGGTGGTGCTAGCCGGTGACACGGTCCCGTGTGAGAGCCTCGACGCGCTGGCGGCGGGGGCTGGTGGATTGGTGCACACGGTGATTCGCAAGGACCTGATCGAGAAGATGCCGATGCAGCGCATCCGCGACATCTGCGATTACCACTCGTCGGTCGAACAGGCCGCGGACACCGCGGCGCGCGCCGGTGTCGGCATCCTGATCCTCACCCATTACGTGCCTGGCATCGAACCGGGCCAGGAGGACGACTGGCGTGCGTTGGCGGCCACCGTGTTCGACCGGCAGATCGAACTGGGCGACGACCTGCACCGGGTGGAAATTCACCCCGGCGTGTGCGCCAAACCCGCCAGCTGATCGACCGCGCGATGGCGTTGAACGACTTGGCCGCCGCCGCCGAGGATGCAGACGCCGGCGGCAGCCTCTACCCCCTCGCGTCTGGCCTCGTAGAGCCGGCGCTGGCTCGGGTTGCGCCGGAGGAGGGAATGCGGCTGGTGTCGGCCATGCGCCCGCGTACGTGGCTGCGACTGGATGCCGAGCTGCGGGGCCTTCGCCATTGGTTCCGCCCTGGCGATCAGTGGCAGCAACTCACCGACGCCGCATGGGCCGGGTCCAATCCGCTCGCCCTACTGCTCGTCGCCTGCTCCGGCGATGGGCGTATGCGGCAGCGTGCCGTGCTGACGCCGCTGATGCGCAGCGATCAGCGGCTGCTCCCACTGCTGGTGATCCGTAGCGCCGACTGGGTGGAACAGGTGCGGGTCGATGCCAGACGCGAGCTCTTCGAGGCGCTCTACGCTGCCGATGGCGACGGACTGATCCGCGCGGCGGGCGTTGCGATGGAGATGCGGGATTGGAGCCGTGGCGATTTCGCCGTCGCGGCGGTGAGCGAGGCGCTGCGCACGGGGTCACACAGAGCGCTCGACGCCGCCCGCGCGAGCGACGACATTCAGGTACGGCGACTCGCCTATCGGTTGTGGTTGGAGTCGGGCCATGCCAACTCGGACGCAGTGATTCGGGCGGCACTGACCGAGGGCGACGTCGTCTGCCAACGCCTTTGTGCCAAGACCGCCGTGAGCGTTGCCGTACGCGACCGGCAGCGGGACACGCTGGACCGTCTGCTCTCTGCACGTTTCGCACGCGTACGCGTCGAGGCGCTCGCCGGGCTGGTACAGATCGGACAACCAGAGGCTGCGGAGGATGTCCTGGCGGACCGGTCAGCGATGATGCGGGGCACTGCGCAGTGGGCGATGCGACGCGCAGGCCGGGATGCGGCCGAGCAATATCGCGCGATGCTCGCATCGGGTGACGACTCGCGGCTGCGAAGCGTCGTCGCCGGGCTCAGCGAGTGCGGCACGGTCGACGACGCCGAATCGCTTGCCGGCTTTCTCCGGCACGCCCGTCCTCGGATGCGGGCGGAGGCGGTACGGGCTGTCCGCCGCCTCGGCGGCAACCTTAGCCAGATTGCGGAAATGCTCACGGATCCGGCGCCTGCGGTGGTACGGCCGGTGGTGGCGGCGCTGCGCAACCGGCCCGATCTGGTGTCCGCCGAACGGTTGTGGGAACTGCTGGGCGCCGACCAGCCACAGCACATCCGGCGCGCCGCGTTCAAGCTGCTGATCGCAAGGGACACATGGACAAGGATCGCGGCGGACCTCGGGCTTGTCGCCGACACCGACGACAAGCTCCGCGCCTACGCGAGGTCCGATCTGAACGGATGGCTGGACCTCGACGCCGCGACGACATACGAGATGCCGCCCCAGTCCGCACACGACCGCCTGCGCCGACTCATCGACGCCGCCGAACCGGACATCGGCACCGCCAACGCACGCCTACTCCGCTGGCACCTCAGCGTCTCGCGCTAAGCGGGTGACCTGAGCCGCGGCCCCTGCCACGGTGTCGAGATCCTGGTCGGTGAACGGCCTGCCACGGGCGATCACCACAACGTGCTGCGCGCCGAAATCGGCAAGGGCATGGCACCTTTCGGTCAGTCCATCTGCCGATTCACCTGGTTCGAGCGCCGTGGTCACCGTGCGCTCGATCTCCTCGGGTGGCCGGCCGACATCGACGCAGTGACGGTCCAACACGTCGATCTGCCTGCGGATCGCGGCACCACCGTCGGGCACGTCGAACAGGTTGCACGCGTCTCCGTACTCGGCAACCAGCCGCAGCGTGCGCCGTTCGCCGGTACCGCCGATCAGCACCGGCGGCCGGGGTGTCGTGACGGGTCGCGGGCTGCCAACCGGGTGCTCGAGATCCAGATACTCGCCGCGGAATGGGGTTTCGTCGCCGTTCCACATCTGCCGCGCCAGCCGCAGCAACTCGGTCATCCTGGCGAATCGCTCGGCGGTCTCGGGGAGAAACAGCCCCATCGCGCGAGCCTCGTCGCCGTTGTAGCCGGCACCGATTCCCAGCCACGCCCGGCCGGCCGACAGTACGTCGAGAGTGGTGACGGCCTTGATCAACAAAGCAGGCGCCCGGAAGGTCGCGGCGGTGACCATGGTGCCGAGTCGGATCCGCGACGTCGCGGCCGCGAGATACCCCAGCACGGTGTAGGCCTCCAGCATGGCTTCGTCGGTCCGGCTCGCGGGATCGGCCTGCAATAGGTGGTCGGGCACCCACAACGTGTCGACCACCGTGTCGTCGAGGAAGCCCGCGAGCGATGCAAGCCGGTCGTGGAGGCGATCGGCCCACGAGTAATTCGTCACGCTCACACTGAGTTTCATCGCCGCAACCCCGCCGCTTCGGCGTTCTGCCGGTTCCGTCGGCGCAGCGGGAGCAGCGCACCCGCAACGATCAACCAGACCAGTCCGGTGAACCGGGCGACCGGCAACAGTGGCGAGAGCTCTGGCCAGATCAGCACCAGTGTGGTCAGTTCGGCGAGACCCGCGATCACCAGGCCTGCCAATGCGACCGGTCTGGGCAGCAAGCCGACGATGAGGCCGGGCGCCGCGATGCCTGCGATCAACAGGCCGAGCGTGACTACATGCCAGGGACCTCCGGTCAGGTAGGTGAGGTAGTACAGCGCGCGAACCAACGCGGCATCGGAAGTGACCTCCGGCCGTGACAGCGTCCAGGCCGTCAGGCTCGATAACGCGAGGCCGACCGACGCGAGGAGGCCGCCGGCCAGTGCGATCGTCGCCCCCGGTGCGGTGATGCCGAGTTGTCGCAGCCGTGCGCTCGCCGTTGCCGCGTAGATGGCCAGCGGTATCGACGAGCCAAATGTTCCGACCGCGATGGCTACTGCCGCAGCGTGGTGACCCGCGACGTAGTCCTGTACCGCCGTCGTGGAGCCATATGGAAGCGGCATGACACCGGCGAGCGCGACACCGGTCACGAGTCCGGCGAGCAGCAGCACCAGGGAGATCGCCGCGAGCAGCGCCAACGGAGGGCCGCCTTGTGGTGGTCGTCCAACCGCCCTATTCGTATCTGTTGATGAATCGTTCATGTACTGAACGATATGCCTGATCAAGAGCACAGGCAAGAACATTCAATAATGTTCGAGGAAAATCGTTCAAAACTGATACGATTTATCCGTGTCAGCGGCATCAAGCGACAGTGACAGCGTGGCGTTCCTACTGTCCCAACTCGGCCACCGTTCCGCCTCGGTGTTCGCCGACCTGATCGCGTCGATCGACCTCACTCCGCCGCACGCCGGGATCCTGCGCGCGATCGCGGCCGAATCCGGGCGCAGCCAGCAGGCGCTCAGCGACCAGTTGGGGTTGTTGCCGAGCCGGGTCGTGGCCTACGTCGACGAGCTGGAGGACCGCGGCTACGTCGAACGTCGCCGCAACCCCGACGACCGCCGACTGCATGCGCTCTATCTGACCGCGTCAGGCAAGAAGGTGATGACCAAGATCGGCGAGCTGGGACGCGAGCACGACCGGCTGCTCACCGTAGGCCTGGATGCGAAACAGCGCGACACACTGCACCAACTGCTGGTGACGATCGCCGAGCGGCAGGGCGTTACGCCACACGTTCACCCGGGCTATCGCACGCTCGGACGTGCCACCAATTCCCGTTAAGCCAGCCGGCTGATCTCGACGACGACGTCGAGGTCGGTCGAACCCTCTCCCGAGTAGATGCCTTTCAGCGGTGTGACATCCGAGTAGTCGCGGCCGACCCCGACACTGATGTACTGCTCGTTGATGTCGGCGTCGTTGGTGGGGTCGTAGTTCCACCAGCCTCCGGTCCAGGCCTGCACCCACGCGTGGCTCTGCCCGTCGATGGTGTCACCGACTTTCGCCTTGCCCTTGGGGTGCAGATAGCCCGAGACGTATCGCGCCGGAATACCCATGCTTCGCAACAGGATCAACGTTAGATGGGCGAAATCCTGGCAGACGCCCTTCCCTTCGCGGTGCGCATCCAGCCCCGACGAGTGCACCCCGGTAGTGCCTGGGACGTATTCAAGTTCGCTGTGCACCCAGTTCGCGGCGGCAGTGACGGCCTCCTGCGGATCGTGGTACTTGGCGATGCGCTCCCCCACCCGCCGGATCCGTTTGCTCTGCGGCGTGTAGTGGGTCCCGCTGAGCAAGTCATCGAACCGGTCGATCACCGCATCCGAGCGCAGGTCCTCCCAGCTGACCGTTTCCTTGGGCATCTCGCCGCGGTCGGTCTCCACCACGGAGCTCGAGGTGACTTCGAGCTCGGTGTGCGGGGCATGCAGGTCGAACGCGGTCACCGCGGTACCCCAGTAGTCGACATAGCGGTACGACCTTGTGGCGGGCACGGTTTCGACGCGGTTGAGGATGACGTTCTGGCGGGAATCCGATCGCGGCGTCAGCCGGGCCTCGTTGAAGGAGGCCGTCACCGCTGACTTGTAGGCGTAGCCCGTCGAATGCACCACCCGCAGCCGCCACATCAGAGTCTGCCCTTCGCGCATACGCTCATCGTTAGACTTCACCCTCTTCGATGACCAACGAACCGTTCTGGCCCGCATCGTGCCACGCCACCCACGGTGCGGAGTGAAAGTACTGCAGCGCCAACGCTTCTCCGACATCACGACATGTTTCTTGCAGGCCAGCCAGCCGTTTCTCCAACGATTCCAGCAGCACACCGGGACGCATGAATTCCAGCTCGCTGCGCGCCCGGCCCAGTAGGCGCTGCGCCTCCGCTGTTGCGCCGAGCCGGTTGTGTGGCCGCTTCATCAACTCGTCGAGGCTGTGCTCGGCCAACCGCAGCGAGTAGTAGATCGAACGCGGGAAAAGCCGGTCCAGCAGCATGAATTCGACCACCCGGCCGGCATCCATGGCGCCGCGGTAAGTGCGCAGGTATGTGTCGTGCGCGCCGGCCGACCGCAGCAACGTCACCCAGGCCGGTGACGACGCGCTGTCGCCGACGCGGGACAGCAACAATCGAACCGTCATGTCGACCCGTTCGATCGCGCGGCCCAGCACCATGAACCCGTAGCCGTCGTCGCGGCTCAGCGTCGAGTCGGCCAAGCCCGCGAACATCGCTGCGCGGCCCTCGACGAACGACAGGAACTCGTGCGGGCCCAGTCGTTTGGCGGCACGTTCGCGTTCAGCCAGCGCGTTGTAGGTGGTGTTGAGGCACTCCCAGATCTCGGTGGACGTGACCTCTCGTGCGCCGCGGGCGTTCTCCCGCGCGGCCGAGATCGCGTCGACGATCGAGCAGCCGCCCTCGGTGCCGCGGCTGTATGCGACGATGTCGGTCAACGACCACACGTCCAGCTGCTGCTCGTCGGGCGATTCCATGCCCAGGACACGCAACAGCGTGCGGGACGCCTGGTCGGGGTCGACACTCGAGTCCTCAAGCAATTGGTGAACCGTCACATCGAGAATGCGGGCGGTGTCGTCGGCACGCTCCACGTAGCGGCCAATCCAGTACAGCGACTCGGCGTTGCGCGCCAACATCAGATCATCACCGCCTACTGCTGCTGTTGGTCTTGACTCTGCTGCGACCCGTTGCCTGGCCGTAGTGGCTGCGATTGTTGTTGCTGCTGTCGTTGCGACGACCCGTCGGAACCGTTTTCGGCCTTGGAGCCCTTCGGCGTCTCGGGCAGCGACCGCACCACCTCGGCGGCGGCGAGTTCGCGGTCGGCCACCGACGTGCGCGATGCCAGCACCCAGGTGTCCTTGGAGCCGCCGCCCTGGC
>JAVRPX010000456.1:0-3433 GCA_032161985.1 Mycobacterium sp. | reverse complement strand
GTCGGCATGGTGGTCGCTGCGCTGCTGGGGCGGCGCGGACACCGCGTCGTTGTGCTGGAGCGATACTCGGGCTTATACAACCTGCCGCGGGCCGGGGTGTTCGACGATGAGACGATGCGCACCTTCGCCGCGCTCGGTATCGCTGAGCGATTATTGCCCAACCTCAAAGCGCCGGAACGGTATTGGTTCCAGAACAGCGCCGGCGAGCGGCTGATAGAGTTCGATCTCGCCGAGGTGGGCCGCAGCTGCTGGGCGGAAATGTACGGCTTCTATCAACCGGACCTCGAAAACGCCCTCGACAATGTGTGCCATAGCCTGCCCGAGGTCGACGTTCGGCTTTCGGCCCGGGTGATCGGGCTCGTGCAGAACAGTTCGTCAGTGGCGCTCACCGTGGCCGGTCCAGATGGCATCGACACCGTCACGGCTCACTATGTTGTGGCGTGCGACGGCGGAAACAGCTTCGTGCGCCAACACCTCGGCATCGACCAGGACAACTACGGCTTTGGTGAAGCGTGGATGGTCTGCGACTTCAAGCCCAACACCCCAGTCGACCTTCCGATGATGCAAATCTGCGACCCGCAACAACCGACCTCCGTCGTCCCGATCGGGCGCGATTACCAACGGATCAGCTTCATGCTCGACTCGGAGCTGGACTTCGAGCAGGAGAGTCAACCTGAGCGGGTCTGGCACCGAGCCGCCCGCTACCTGCGCCCCGACGACACCGAATTGATCCGCGTGGCCACCTACACTTTCCGGTCTCTGGTCGCCCGCTCCTGGTGGGTCGACCGCGTGCTGCTCGCCGGGGATGCCGCCCACCAGATGCCGCCCTTCCTCGGTCAAGGCATGTGCTCCGGAATCCGCGACGCCCAAAACCTGGCTTTCAAGCTCGATCTGGTGTTGGGCGGTCGAACTCCGGATCTGTTGGACACCTACCAACAGGAGCGGGACCCGCACGTGCGTGCGGTCATCGAACACGGGATTGAGCTCGGCCGAGCGCAGACGGTGCGCGACCCAGTGATCGCGGCCGAACGGGACCGGCGGTTGATCGCCGAACGCGCCGCGGGCCAGATACCCGACAAGATCCGATTGCCCGGCCTCACCGACGGCTTCTTCGCGACTCACTCCGGGCCGGGCCGTGGCGAGTTGTCCGTCCAAGGCGTCGTCGACGACGGAACGGGGCCGAAGCGGCTCGACTTCATCGCCTGCAACGGGTTCCACCTGCTGGTGACCGCCGAATTGTTGGCGGAACTGGAGCGCGCGGGGACGGCCGCCGCGCTGCGCGCGGCTGGCGTGGCTGTCGTCGGCCTGGCCGACCAACCCGGCACCGACGGCGCCGTGGTCGACGTGGACGGCACCTACCAACAATGGTTCGCCGAACATCGCTGGGTTGCCGTGGCTGTGCGTCCGGACTTCTACGTCTACGGCACCGCCGTTGACGCCTCCTCCGCGAAGGCGCTCGCCGACGAGTTGGTCAATGCCCTTATTGTCGAGATGTCGGTGCCCGAGCGGCTGGTCAAGACCAGGTGACAGGGGCATCCAGTGCAGACCGCGGAGCGGATCGCCGGGTCATCGCTGTCGGAACAGACGATGCTCGCGCTGGTTGCGGCGTTCGCCGTCCTCGAGGGCTACGACCTGGCCTGTTACGGCGCCACCGTCCCCGCGATACTTGCGGACCGCTCAATGGGAGCCGACGCGTCGGCGGCTGGAACCGCCGGCTCGCTGGTGGCCGTCGGGATGATGTGCGGGGCTGCGTTGGCCGGCGCGACCATCCGCCGGGTCGGTCCGCGTCTGCTACTGCTGGCTGGTAGCGGCCTGTTCTCCGCTGGCATGCTCGTCTGCGGCATAGCGCCTTCAATTGGTCCGTTCGGATTGGCACGTCTGATCGTCGGGGTGGGGCTCGGCGTGGTTTTGCCAACCCTGACCGCATATGTTGCCGAGCTGTCCGGCCAGCACCGGCGCTGCCGCAACATTGGACTCATGATGGGCGGCTTCGCGGCCGGAGGGGTGGTCGCACCGCTCGTCACCGCGGCGCTGCTACCGGAGCTTTCCTGGCGGTGGGTGTATGTCGCCGCGGCGGCGCCCCCACTGCTGCTCCTCCCGCTCGCTGCGCGGCTCCTGCCGGAAAGCCCTGTCCACCTTCGCCTTTCGCTCGGAGCCGGCGGATTCCACTCCAGACGCCGCGGGGAGCTCTTCGGGCTGCGCCCGCTGCTCGCCACACGTGCCCGTGTCGCCACCGGGCTGTTCTGGGCTATGTCTTTCTGCGGGCTGCTGCTGGTATTCGGCATCAGCACATGGCTACCAACCATCATGAGGAACAGCGGCTACTCGCTCGGCTCGGCCCTGCTGCAGACTGCCGTGTTGTGGGGCGGCGCGGGCGTCGGGATGGTTGCGGGTGGCCGCGTTGCCGACGCCCTCGGCCCCAAACCTGTTGTCGCAGCTGCCTTCGGGATGGGTTCACTGTGTCTCCTTGGCCTAAGTCTGCGGCCGTCGCTAGTAGTGCTGTTTGTCCTCATGTTCATCAGCGGCGTGGGTCTGATCGGTTCCCAGGTGCTGGTCAACGTATTTATGGCCGCCCACTACCCCGATGACTTGCGCGGTCCCGGCATCAGCTGGGCACTGGCAGTCGGCCGGCTCGGCGCCCTCCTAGGTCCGGCCCTTGGCGGCTGGATCCTCGCGAGCCAACTCGACATGCAATGGAACTTCTACCTGTTCGCCATCCCCGGCGTCGTCGGCGCCATCGCCGCCGCGTTCATGCCCACCATTCGCCCTCCAGCCCCTATCGCAGGTCCCAGGGCGTCATCGACGTAGAGGTGTCGCTATCGCAAGCACTGGCAGGAAGTCGCCATATTCTGGCTCTATGGACGCCGAGCCGGCTGCGGACGCCCGGCAGGGGATTCAGTCTGTTGAGAATGCGATGACAGTGCTGCTGGCCGTGGAGCGCGGCGCGGGACCGATGACGCTGACGCAGATCGCCGAGGGCTGTGGCATGCAGGCCAGCAAGGTCCACCGCTACCTGGTGAGTCTGGGCCGCGTGGGTCTGGTATCGCAGTCACCGCGGTCGGGCCGGTATGACCTGGGCCCGTCGATGCGGCGCCTTGGCGCAGAGGCGCTGCGCCGGATGGACGAGGTGGGCCTGGCCTCGGAATATCTTGCGGACCTGCGGGACCGCACGAGGCACGCGGTAACACTGTTGGCGTGGGGCGAAAACGGACCGATCGCCATGCGGTGGGAGTACGGCGCGTATCCGCTTCCCATCACCGTGCGGGTTGGATCAACGCTGCCTGTGCTGACCACGTCGGCCGGGCAGGTTTTCCTCACATACCTGCCCGATGCCCTCACCGAGCCGATCGTGCAGGCTGCGCGGGCTGCGCACCCGACGGGCCCCAGCGATGCGGAGATCTCCCGCATCAAGACCGAGGTGCGCCGCCAGGGG
>JAVRPX010000455.1:0-6540 GCA_032161985.1 Mycobacterium sp. | reverse complement strand
GCCGGGCCGATCGACGTCGCGTACTACCTGGTGCACGGCATCGGCCAACCGGACTTCCGCGACGCCGACAACCGCGCCGCCGCCATCGTCGCCAACGCCGCCAAGGACGCCGGGGTCCGGCGGATCGTGTATCTGGGCGGGTTCGTCCCCGACGAGGACGAACTCTCCGAACACCTGATCAGTCGCGCCGAGGTCGCCCACTGTTTGAGCGTCGACGGCGGTCCGGACGTGGTGTGGCTGGGCGCGGCGATGATCATCGGCTCGGGGTCGACGTCGTTCGAGATGCTGCGCTATGTCGGCGACCGGTTCTGGTTGATGCCCATGCCGGCGTGGTCGGCGAATCCGATCGACCCGATCTCGATCCGCGACGTGCTGTACTACCTCAGCGCCGCCGCCGACATCGACCGGGTTCCTGCGGGCGCGTTTGACATCTTCGGTCCGGAGACCACGTCGTACGGAGACCTGCTGCGGGCCTATGCCCGGGTATCGGGTAAGTGGCGTGCGGAACTGCCCGTCAACGGGGTGGACATGAGCGTGGTGTCGTGGATGACGGCCGCGGCGCTGCCCGTCCCCGGCGGACTTGCCGCCGATCTGGTGGAATCTCTTGACCATCCGATGATGGCTTCCGAGGCGCGGCTGCGCGATGTCGTGCCCGACCCACCCGGCGGGCTGCTGGGCACCGACGCCGCGATATCCCGTGCGCTGTCGAGTGATCGGCCGCGACCGGTCAACGCGCTGGCCGATCCGCACCATCTTGCCGATACCGATCCGACGTGGGCCGGGGGAGACGCCGTGCGTATCCGACAACTGGCGCGCGCGGTCACCCCGTCGATCGCGCTGCCGGCCCTCGGCCTGCTCGAGCTGGTGCCGGGACCCGTCGCGGCCGCGCTGCGAACGGGGCTCGACACGCTGATCACCTTGGCGCCGAAGGCCAGCCCGGCGTGACCCTGCTTGACGACATCCGTGGCATTGCCACAACGGTCGCCGTACCGCATCACGAGCCGCCGAGCACGGTACTGCGTCGCCGAATCGTCGTCGTTGTCGTCCTCGTGATCGGCGGTGCGCTGCTTGGGTATTCGTTGACCCGGCATCCGGGCGACGAGTCGTTCTACTGGTTGACCCTCGCACTGGCAGGGGTGTGGGCGATCGGCGCGTTGCTGTCCGGACCGTTGCATCTCGGTTGCATCCGATTCCGCGGGCGCAACCAACGTCCGGTGATCACCGGCACCGTCGTGGGTGTGGTGCTGGGCGGGGCTTTCGTAATCGGCGGCCTGATCGCCCGCGAAATACCGGGTGTGCGCGAATACATCACGCGGGTCCTTGAATTCGCCAACTACGGGCCGCTGGTGCTGGTGGTGTTCATTACCGTCATCAATGGCATCGCCGAAGAGATGTTCTTCCGGGGCGCCCTGTACACCGCGCTGGGCAAGACCTATCCGGCGGTGATCTCGACGGTCATCTACGTACTGGCGACAGCGGCCACCACCGGCAACCCGATGCTGGGTGTCGCTGCGATGATTGTGGGCGCGGTGTGCGCGTTCGAACGCCGCACCACCGGCGGCGTACTCGCACCGATGCTCACCCACTTCTTCTGGGGGTTGATCATGGTGCTCGCACTGCCGCCGGTGTTCGGCGTCTAGCGCAACGGATTCGCCAGCTCGTCCTGACGCATCCGGGCCGCATACATGGCGACCGCTGCGAGCAGCACGGGCGCGATGCCGGCCACGAGGAAAATCGTCTGCATCGAAACGATTTTCGAGAGCGGGCCAACGATCGCGAACGACACCGGCATGAATGCGAGCGAGACGAAGAAGTCCAGGCTCGACACGCGGCCAAGCATCTCCGTCGGGACCCGCCGCTGCAGCAGCGTGCCCCAGATAACCATTCCCGCGCCGTCGGTGAAGCCGATGACGAACGTCCCCGCGGCCATCAAGGGGAACGACGACGTGACGCCGACGATCACCAGCGGTATCGAGCCGACACTCCACAGCGTCATCATCACCGTGAGGTAACGACGTGGCAGCCGTCCCGACGACACCGCGAGGGCGCCCAGCGCGCTGCCCACGCCGAAGAACGCCAGGATGAATCCGAACGTCTGCGCGCCGTCTTCGAAGCGTTGCTTGGCGATGAACGGCAGCAGCACCTCGATCGGTCCCAGCACGACGAGCACGAACATGCTCGCGAACAGCAGCGTCCACAGCAGCCACGGGGTGCGCAGCATGAACACGAAGCCCTCGCGCAGATCGCGCAGCAGCTGTGCCCGCTCCTGATCCGGCTGGTGCACAGGCGTTTTCATCGCAGGCCTGGTGGTCACCAGCAGGATCAAACCGATGGCGAACAACACCGCAACCACGACCGCGCCCAGCGACGGGAACGTCGCACCGACAACAACACCGGCTATCGCGGGGCCGACGGCTCGTTGGAACACCGGACGCACGACGCCTTCGACGCCGTTGGCGGCAAGCAGTTGTTCGGCGGGCAGGATCCGCGGCAGGATCGCACTGTAGGCGGGGAAGAAGAACGCCGCGGCGATACCGAGTGATGCGGCAGCCACCGCCATGTGCCAGATCTGCAGGGCGCCAATGAGTCCGAGTGCAGCGATTGCCGAAACAGCGATCACGTTGACAGTCTCGACGGCGATGATGATCGCGCGCTGGCTGGTGCGATCGGCGGCCAGCCCGCCCACCAACACGAAGGCGACGAGGCCAGCGCCCAGGCAGGTCGCGACGAGCGACAGCGACGCGGGGTCGTTGTCGAGTTCGATGACCTGAAGGGCCATCACGACGGCCCACATGCCTTCGGCGAAGATCGACAGCGAGACCGCGGCGATCAGCAGGCGGTACTCGCGGACCTTGAAGGGTGCGAGCACGCGCCAACCGCCGGCGTCGACCACCGGCTGTTCAATGTTTTCAATGTCGAATTGCGTGCTCACCAGTCGATGGTCGCGGAACGACGGGTCCATAGTCCACCGATTTTCCGGCTAGAACAGGTCATCGAGGGACGGGATCGTCTTCCAGTCGGCCAGCTTCTGAACAACCCATTGGTTCAGTGAGACACCCTGCTCAACGGCTTCGACGGCGAGCCGAGAATGCAGCGTTGAGGATGTGCGCACGTGCAATTCGCCGCTGTACCGTCGGTCGGTCAGCGATTCCGGGGGTGTGCTGCCTGCCGCCACCATGTCGTTGACCACCTCGGCGATCTCTCGCTCGAGACTGTCGACCGCCTCGTGGGCAGTCGGGGCCCGCGAGTACCGGTACGGATACTCGAGGCACACGGCGACGTACTCGTGGTATTCCGGCGACCACTCGGCGCGGTAGGTGTATTGCGGCATGGGCCGAGCATGACGAGCGAGTCCGACAATTAGCGTCGTTGAAAACGTGGTCCCGCATGTGGGACCACGTTTCGAACCAGGGTTATCCCCGAGATTTAGGAGTCGGTGAAATTCGCGGGCCTGCGCTGCTGAAACGCCCGAGTCCCCTCGCGGAAGTCGTTCGACGAGATCAATACCAACTGACCCTGTTTCTCACGCTCCAGCGCCGCCTCCAACTCCACAAGCGTCGCGGCATTGATCGCGCTCTTGGTCTTGCGCAGTGCCGCCGCGGGTCCGGAGGCCAGCGTGGCCACCACCTTGTCGACCTCGGCGTCGAACTGGTCGACCGGATAGACCGCCGTCACCAAGCCCCACTCGTGCGCCTCCGCGGCCGGGATCCGCTCGGCCAGCAATGCCATCCGCATGGCGCGGTGACGGCCTACCGAAGCGGCGATCAACGCCGACGCGCCGCCGTCGGGCATCAACCCGATCTTCGTGAACGCCAGCATGAAAAATGCCTTCTCCGAAGCCAATACGACATCACACGCCAACGCCAAAGACGCCCCTACACCGGCCGCAGGTCCCTGTACGACCGCCACGACCGGCTGTGGCAGGTTCACTATCGACCTGACCGCACCGTTGGCTGCGTCGATCACCGATGCTGGTCCGTCGATGGCCTTTGTGGCTTGGTCCTCCTCGCTTATCCCCGCTCCAGAGGAAAAGCCGCGGCCCGCTCCACCAAGCCGCACCACCTTGACCCGCGGATCGCCCGCGGCCTGCTCCAGCGCGTCGGCGATCCCCTTGAGCATCGCCGCCGTCAGCGAATTCAAGCTGTCAGGACGGTTCAGCGTCACCGACAGCACACCGTCGGCAAGCTCGACGGAAAGGTCGTCGATGCTGGTGTACGCGTCGGCGCTGGATTCGATCGTCGTCATAGAAGGCACCCTAGGTCTGGCGACATGGTTATACAAGTAAGCTATGTCGGCGTCGACCAACGGAGGGCGGTTTAGAGCATGGCTGGACCACTGCAAGGGCTGCGAGTCGTCGAGTTGGCAGGCATCGGCCCTGGGCCGCACGCCGCGATGCTCCTCGGTGACCTGGGGGCCGATGTCGTCCGCGTCGAGCGTCCGGGCAAGGGGCCAGGGCCCGCGACCAACCCCAGCAATGACTACCTGCTGCGGAACCGGCGATCGGTCGCGGCGAACCTCAAGAGCGAAGAAGATCGCGACCTTGTGCTGCGGTTGATCGCCAAGGCCGACGTTCTCATCGAGGGCTTCCGCCCCGGTGTCACCGAACGGCTCGGCCTTGGCCCGCAGGACTGCGCCAAGGTGAACGAGCGGCTGATCTACGCGCGCATGACCGGGTGGGGGCAGACCGGTCCGCGCAGCCAGCAGGCCGGCCATGACATCAACTACATCTCGCTCAACGGTGTGCTGCACGCCATCGGGCGCGCCGGTGAACGTCCCGTTCCACCGCTGAACCTGGCCGGCGACTTCGGCGGTGGCTCAATGTTTCTCGTCGTCGGGATCCTTTCTGCACTATGGGAGCGCGAGCGGTCCGGCAAGGGCCAGATCATCGACGCGGCCATGGTCGACGGCTCAAGCGCACTCTCGGCGATGATCTGGGCGTTCCGGGCAATGGGCATGTGGAGCGACGAGCAAGGTGTGAACATGCTCGACACCGGCGCGCCGTACTACGACACCTACACCTGCGCCGACGGTCGCTATGTCGCCGTGGGAGCGATCGAGCCGCAGTTCTTCGCTGAGCTTCTGGCCAGGCTGGGCCTGGACGCGGCCGACCTACCTGACCAGAACGACGTGAGCCGCTGGCCCGAACTGCGCGCGAAGCTGACGGAGGTCTTTGCCTCGCAGGACCGCGACCACTGGGCCAAGTTGTTCGCCGACAGTGACGCCTGCTGCACTCCCGTGTTGTCGTTCGGCGAGGTCGAAACCGAACCTCACATCACCGACCGCGACACGTTCTATCGCGAAAACGACTTCTTGTTCCCCGCCCCCGCGCCTCGGTTCTCCAGAACCGAGCCGTCAGCGCCGAAGGCGCCAGGTGTGCCAGGGGCGGACACCGAAGCTGTATTGAACGACTGGGTATAGGCCGGGTTTTCTATAACGAAAGGAACACATTCAGTGGAGATCAAAGATGCCGTAGCCGTCGTCACCGGCGGAGCGTCAGGCCTCGGCCTGGCCACCACGAAGCGACTGCTCGACGCGGGCGCCCAGGTGGTGGTTCTGGACATCAGGGGTAAGGAGGCCGTCGACGAGCTGGGCGACCGTGCCGTCTTCGCCGCAACCGATGTCACCGACGAAGCCGCGGTGATCGCCGCATTGGACGCCGCCGAGAACCTCGGTCCGGTCCGCATCGCGGTGAACTGCGCAGGGACCGGCAACGCGATGAAGACACTGAGCAAGGACGGCCCGTTCCCGCTGAACGCCTTCCGGAAGATCGTCGAGATCAACCTGATCGGCACGTTCAACGTGATCCGGCTCGCCGCCGAGCGGATGGCCAAAACCGAGCCGATCGGCGGGGAGCGCGGCGTCATCGTCAACACCGCCTCGGTGGCGGCGTTCGACGGTCAGGTCGGGCAGGCCGCGTATTCGGCGTCCAAGGGCGGCGTGGTCGGCATGACCCTGCCGATCGCACGCGACCTGGCGCGCGAGCTGATCCGCGTCGTCACCATCGCGCCGGGTCTGTTCGACACCCCGCTGCTGGCGGGACTGCCCGAGCCGGCCAAGGAGTCGCTGGGTAAGCAGGTGCCGCATCCGTCGCGTCTCGGCAAGCCCGACGAGTACGGCGCGCTGGCCGTGCACATCGTGGAGAACCCGATGCTCAACGGCGAGGTGATCCGCCTCGACGGCGCGATCCGGATGGCGCCGCGATGAGCGCTTGCGCGAAGAGCCAGGAGCACAGATGAGCATCACGACGAAGTTCACCGAGACGTTCGGGGTCGAGCACCCCGTCGTGCAGGGCGGCATGCAGTGGGTCGGCCGCGCGGAACTGGTTGCCGCCGTGGCTAACTCGGGCGCGCTCGGCTTCATCACCGCGCTGACTCAGCCGACGCCTGCCGATCTCGCGAAGGAGATCGACAGGTGCCGGGAGCTGACCGATAAGCCGTTCGGGGTGAACCTGACGATCCTGCCGACCATCAACCCGCCGCCGTATGACGAGTACCGCCAGGTGATCGTCGACGCGGGCATCAAGATCGTGGAGACCGCGGG
>JAVRPX010000454.1:0-5403 GCA_032161985.1 Mycobacterium sp. | reverse complement strand
TCACCGAGCACCATGCCGTCGCGATCCTTACCGAACGGGCGGCAGGCGCCGCGCGGATCATCGTTGTTCGTCGACAACAACCCCGCCTGCCAGAACGCCGCGACGGGCACCGCCTCGATCTCCGTCTCGACGCCGCCACATATCGCGACATCCGCCTCACCGAGCACGAGGTGCCGCCACGCCTGGCCGATGGCCGCGCCACCGGAGGCGTCGGCCATTACCGATGAGACGATCCCCGCCTTGGCGTGATGCTCCAACCCGACCGCCGCGGCGGGTGCATTGGGCATGTACATCTGCACAGCAAGCGGGGAAACCGCACGCAGGCCCTTCTCCTGCCAGGCGTCGTGCTGCGCACGAATTTCCTCGGTAATGCCCATCGCAATCCCGATCGAAACCATTAGCCGCCTGGTGTCGATCTCGGGTGTTCCGGCGATCTCCCAGAGTCGCCGCCCCAGCACCACTGACATCCTCTGCATGCTCGACAGCCTGCGCAGCTCGATACGGGTGAGATGTTCGTCTAAATTCTCCTGCAGCGGCCCGCCGATGCGCACCGGCGATTTGAACTCTCCGACGAACGGCGAATCCAATGCGCGAATGCCGCTTTGGCCGTCCAGCAAGGACTGCCACGTCTGTTCCGCGTCGGGCGCAAGAGAAGTGGTCGATGCGACCGCGGTGACGACGACGTTGGCGAAGCCGTGGCCGGTTCTCAACGGTGTCATGCCACCAGGCTATGAGTTTCTGCTGGGCGCCGAGCGCCTTTGCCCGAGACGTTTTGCGGCAACGGGTGTTAGCGTGAATCCATGCTGCCGAGGACAAAACTGGTTGTCACCGCCTGTGCCGGATTGGCGCTGTCGCTGAGCACCGCCGCCGGGATCGCCTCGGCAACACCCGATGCGAGCGCTATCGTCAATTCAACCTGCACCTATCCCCAGGTAATGGCGGCGCTGAACGACCAGTCACCTGAAACTGCCAACGAGCTCAACGCAAACCCGTTGGCGGTTGGGTGGCTTCAGGGGCTCGTCGCGGCGCCGCCGGATCAGCGTGCGCAGATGATCCAGCAAGTGCAGGGCAGCCCGGCGCTTCAGTCATATATGCCGGTGATCTTCCAGGTTGCCAACTCCTGCAATAGGTACTAACCCGCCGCGTATTGCAACGCCGGTTCTGCGGTATCCACTCGACCGTTGCTGGAGATGGTCAGTCGATCGGGCCGCACCTCGTAGCGGGCGCCGTCAGCCGGGTTGGTGACATCGAATCCACCGCCTGCGGGGACCGCGTTGGCGAGTTGCAGGTCGGCGCCGTCGCTGAGTCGTTCGCCGCGGTAGTAGTAACTGCCAGGCGCTGTCTCGCACACCACAGCCAGTGAGTTCGCGGTTCTGATCGCGGCGGCCGGTGTGCTCCCGGCGTCGCAGCGAGCCGAATGGTCGACGAAGCCCTGCGCATCAGTTCCCGGCATGCCGGGCAGGGGTGTCGCACTGGTCGACGGTGACGCCGTCGTGGGCGTAGTCGATGCCGACGTCGATGGCTCGACCGTTTCGGTTGTCGTGCTCACAGACGGCGGCGGCACAGCGAGTGTGGTCTGCGACGGAGCGCCGCTGTCCTTATTGCCGGACATCAGCTGCGCAGCGAGGACCACAGCCACGCCGAACAGCGCGATCGTCGCCACGACAAGCGCCACTTGGGTGGCACCGAACCGAGATTTCCGTTGCGGCGTGTCCGGCCGCCGAACCTCCGGCGGGTACGGCGTGTAGCCGGTGCCAGCCGGATTCGGGAACACCGCTGAGAATTGCCTGGTGTCCGACGGCGGGTTAGGCCGAGCAGGTGCCGTTGACGGCGCCTGGACCCCCAATGCCGCAGCCGTCGCGGCCTTGGCCAGTTCGCCCGTGGAGGAGAAGCGGTCCGAGGGCTTCTTGGCCATGCCCTTGGCGATGACGTCGTCGAACGCGCGGCTGATTCCGCGGCGCATGATGCTCGGCCGAGGCGGCGGCGAGAACACGTGCGCGATCATCAGCTGCCTCAGGTCTCCGGTCTCGAATGGCGGGCGACCGGTGAGACATTCGTAGAGCAGGCACGTCAGCGAATACACATCCGCAGGCGGCCCGACCGGTCCGTCGTCGAACCGTTCCGCGGACATGTACGCGCAGGAGCCGATGACCAACCCTGTCGTCGTCATGCTCGGGTCCCCGCCGCCGTGGGCGATCCCGAAGTCGACGAGATAGGCGAAGTCATCCGGTGTGAGCAGGACATTCTCCGGCTTGATGTCGCGGTGCACCAGGCCGTCCGAGTGCGCGGCGTCCAGCGCAGCCGCTACCTGCGCGATGATCGACGCAGCCCTGCTCGGGTCCAGTGCGCCGTTCGCCACCAGCTCGTCCTTCAGGCTCGCGCCTTCGACCAGTCGCATGTCGATGTACAGGGCTCCGTCGATGTCTCCGAAGTCGTGCACGGGAATGACGTGTGGCTCCTGCAATCGCGCCGCCATCCGCGACTCGCGCCTGAAGCGCTCCTGGAAGCCAGGGTCCGCGGCCATGTCCGCGCGCAGCACCTTCACCGCCACGGTCCGGTCCTTGCTGGTGTCGTAGGCGCGATACACCTCACCCATGCCGCCGACACCGATCAGAGAGTTCAGCTCGTAGGGCCCGAAACGGGTGCCCAGACGTGAGCCACCGTATGAGGCCATTCATATCCCTTCCGTCCATCTCGACACACAGCAATCCACCGTGTTCCCGCATTTGGCGCTGCATAACGCGTCTGTCGGACATGCGCTGTCGAAGTTGCTGCGCAGCAAAATAACTGATGCCGACGATCACTCCCCCACGACGCGACCACCTACCACCGTACGGCGAGCAGACCGGTGCCGCATGCGCGCCAGATAGTGCCCGATAGATTGAACGACTAACCGATGCTGTGCGTATCTCAGTACAGAGGAACTGAGTGGAGGACTGGCACTGCTGCATCGGATCGCCCGGCTGGCCATTGCCACACCGCGACGTGTCATCGTCTCCGCGGTGCTGTTGACCGTCGCCCTTGGCATATTTGGGGTTCCCGTTGCGAAGAGCCTGTCCGCCAGCGGATTCGGTGACCCGACGTCTGAATCGGCCGGGGCGACTCAATTCCTGACCGAGAAGTTCCATCAAGGCGACGTGCAGTTGCTGATCGTCGTCTCGACACCCGACGGCATCGACAGCGCTGCTGCTCGCGCGGTAGGCGACCAGATCGTCGACCAACTGCGCAGTTCGCCACACGTCGCGCAGGTGAGCTCGCCATGGACGGCGCCGCCGGCCGCCGCAGCCGATCTGGTCAGCCGCGACCGCACGTCGGCACTCGTCGTTGCGGGTATCACCGGCGATGAGAGCCAGCAGCATAAGTATGCCAAGGAGTTGTCCGACCAGGTGGCGCGCGACCATGACGGCGTCACCGTCAGGTCGGGTGGAACAGCGATGGTCAACGTCCAGATCACCGAACAATCGCAGCGCGACCTGCTGTTGATGGAGTCGCTGGCGATTCCGCTGAGTTTTCTGGCACTCATCTGGGCGTTCGGCGGCCTGGTGTCCGCCGCACTGCCGGTCGGCGTTGGTGTGATGGCGATCCTGGGCGGACTCGCGGTTCTGCGGTTGATCTCGTTTGCCACCGACGTGTCGATCTTCGCCCTCAACCTCACCGCTGCGATGGGCCTTGCGCTGGCGATCGACTACACCCTGCTGATGATCAGCCGGTTCCGGGACGAGTTGGCCGAAGGGGCGAGCCGCGACGACGCCCTCGTGCGAACGATGGTGTCGGCGGGCCGCACCGTGATGTTCTCCGCCACGACGGTCGCCCTGTCGATGGCGGTCCTGGTGTTGTTCCCGATGCACTTCCTGAAGTCGTTCGCCTACGCAGGCGTCGCGACCGTCGCATTCGCCGCGGCTGCTGCGATCGTGGTGACACCCGCCGCACTCGTTCTGCTCGGCGATCGCCTGGACGCGATCGACGTGCGCCGGCTCGCCCGCCGCATGCTCGGCCGCCCCGAACCGCAACCTGTGCCCGTCGAGCAGAGGTTCTGGTACCGCTCCGCGAGTTGCGTTATGCACAAAGCAGTTCCGCTTGGTTTGGCCGGTGTGGCACTACTGTTGCTGCTCGGCGTGCCGTTCCTGAGCGTGCGCTGGGGATTCCCCGACGATCGCGTGCTGCCGAAGTCGGCCTCCGCTCATCAAGTCGGCGACCAGCTGCGGCGCGACTTCGTCAACAACTCCGACGCCGCTGTGACAGTCGTCGTTCCAGACACCAACGGCGTCAGCGCATCCGACATCGACAGGTACGCGGCCGACCTGTCCCGCGTGCCCGACGTGCCCGCGGTGTCTGCTCCGACGGGAACATTCGTCGACGGCAACCGGGTGGGCCCGCCGTCGGCACCGGCCGGACAGATCCCGGGCAGCGCGTTCCTCACCGTCGAAAGCTCGGCTCCGCTGTTCTCCGACCAGTCGGAGACTCAGCTCGACCGCCTCCACGCGGTGGGGTCCCCGCAAGGCAAGCACGTCGACATGACCGGAACCGCCCAGACCAACCGTGACAGCGTCGACGCCATCGGCTCGCGGCTGCCACTGGTGCTCGGCCTCATCGCAGTCATCATGCTCGTGCTTCTCTTCCTGCTGACCGGCAGTATTGTGATGCCGCTGAAAGCGTTGGCGCTCAACGTACTTTCGCTGACCGCCGCGTTCGGTGCACTGGTGTGGATCTTCCAGGACGGTCATCTCGGTGCTCTCGGCACCACACCGACCGGGACATTGGTGGCCAACATGCCGGTGCTGTTGTTCTGCATCGCGTTCGGCCTTTCGATGGACTATGAGGTGTTCCTTGTCGCGCGCATCCGGGAGTTCTGGCTGGCTTCGGGCAGGACGCGGGCGGACAGCGACGAGAGCGTGGCCCGTGGCATCGCCCACACCGGACGGATCATCACGGCGGCCGCACTCATCATGTCGATCTCTTTCGCCGCGTTGATCGCCGCCAATGTGTCGGTCATGCGGCTGTTCGGCCTTGGCCTGACGCTGGCGATCCTCGTCGACGCGACATTGGTGCGGATGGTGCTGGTGCCCGCGTTCATGCACGTTATGGGCCAATGGAATTGGTGGTCACCCCGATGGTTGGGCTCGGTGCACCGACGTCTCGGTTTCAACGACGGCCACCTGCCCAAGACACAGGAATCCCACAGCGGGGAGATCGAACCGACCAGTCCCGGGCATCGTGTCTAGTAAGTGAGTGTTATTGCAGGCGTACATGGAATAGTCCCGCCGAACCGGTACAGCCAGGAGGAAGTCACCGACTGGTTCCTCAAGGCGCCCGGCTTCTCCGAAAACGAAAAGCTCGTGCGCAGCCTGCACGCCAACGCGAAAGTCAACGGCAGGCACTTCATCCTTCCGATGGATGATTACC
>JAVRPX010000453.1:0-3709 GCA_032161985.1 Mycobacterium sp. | reverse complement strand
ATCGACTGCGGTGCGTGCCTCGGACAGCGCGGAGGATGGCACGGCGGGCTCGCGGGAGCCATCTCGAGCCTGGGGGTAGCCCCAGACATCGCGGGCCCGCAGACGCGGCAGGAGTTCAGTGCACAATCCGCGGCCGTGGCAGCGGGTCCAGTCGATGTGCAGGCGCATGGGTTCTGTCGACGGTGCTCTCATCGTGATCCCTAGGTGTGGTGTCGTGGGCGGCCGGTGTCGTGCATCGACGTCAGGGCGGCTTCGCATCGACTGTGGCGATGGTGCGTGAGGTCGGAGGCGAAGGCGTCGAGCGCGCTGCGAGCCAGCCGAGCGGTTCCGTCGGGGTGGCGACATGCCCCCCGGCCGTCGATGAGGTCGATCATCCGGCGTACCTCGTCGAGGAGTCGATCGTCGGCTCTGCGGTAGGCGAGATCGTCAAAGAGCCGGGCCAATTGGGGCAAGCCGTTGCGGCAGGGGCCGCATTGGCGCGCGCTTTCGCCGGCCAGGTAGCCGAGGACGTCCGCGGTGCGGGCGAGTCCGCACTGGTCGGCCGGCAGCGCGTGGATAATTCCGGCACCGGGGCTGGCGCCGAGGTGGGCCAGGCCGGCACGCGACAGTCGGGCGCCGGTAATCATTGCACCGGAAATCCAGCTGCCGTGGTACCCGCCCACCAATACTGCGCGAAGCGCGCGGGCGTCGGTAACACCGAGGTGCTCGACGAAATCGGTCAATGGCGTTCCAGTCGGCACTTCGAGGACCGAGGACGTCGCCGGTCCACCCGTCAAAGTGACGAGCATGGTCCCCGGCTCGGACGCATCGCCGAGCGACCTGAACCAGCGAGATCCATACCGGGCAATCAGCGCGATGTGGGCCAGTGTCTCGACGTTATTGACAAGGGTCGGTCGTCCTCGCACCCCGGATGTCGAGGAGGGTACGGTCCGGTCGCGGGGCAGAGCCGGACCACCCGCGACCCGCCTGACGACGGCTGATTCCTCCCCCGCGACGAAACCCTCGGGAGCCGCGACGACAGTGACTGGGCGGCGGTCCACCATCGCCGATCGTCGCTCGCTGAGCGCAGTCTTGATCGTCGGCACCGTACGGGACGGAACGTACATTACGACCTTGTCAGCCGACACTGCTGCAGCGGCGACCTCCAGACCGTCGAGCACGAGGTGCGGTGCGCGAGAAAGCAGTTCAGCGTCCTTGCAGCTCAGTGGCTCGCCCTCGGCTCCGTTGCCGATCACCACCGCCTTGCGGCCCGTAACCGCGGCGATCTTGCGTCCGGCGGGGAAACCGGCGCCACCACGCCCGCTCAGCCCGGACTGGTCAAGCACGGGCACCAATGTCGTTCCGGCTGATTCGGGCAACGGTCCGAACCGCTGTTGGTGTTCGGCCAGGCCCGGGCCCTGCGCCGCGAACAGGCGCTGAGTGGTAGGGGCATCGCGTCGTCGTGATTGCGTCATGGGCGCCCCGACGTTCGGGCGCCGGCGTACTCGGTGAAATTGGCGTGCAGCCGCCACACCAGCGCGCCGCAGACCGTGACCGCGCAACAGCCCGCGAACAGCAGGAACCAGGCGTGGCCGGCGTCGGTTCCGTTCCCGAGTGCGTGCGCCATGGCTACCGGCCATAACGCGTAGGTCGCCCAGTGCACCGAGTGGAAGGCTCGTAGCCCAAGCCGGTGGCGCAGCAGACTGGTTACCATGACCACCGCAAGCATGTCGAAGGCGAGCGTCCCCAACCCGAGCCAGAGCGGCCGGTAGGCGCCCAGGAACGGCACGATGAAGTCGATGAGTCGAAGCTGCGCGTAGGGGTCGAAGAACAACAGCGCGATGTGCAGGACGACGAGGAGCGTTCCAACCAGCGAAACGAAGCGATGGACCTCGGCGACGGCGAACCTCGGCAGCACCACCAGCGGACGCCCCGACCGCGTGGCGATGCCCAGGAAAAGCGCTACGGTCATGAAGGCGAGCGCCGTGACACCTGTGCCACGGCCTAGTGCCCACAGCGCCTGGTCGATCATTGCCGAGCTCCGTTACCGTCGGTCGGCCACCCGCAGATGGTGTGGACGTTTCGCTCGCTGTCCACAAGTCGCGCGGGAATGCCAAGTGCGCGAATCCAATCCAGCGCCGGCCAGCCGCGGATGATTGCGGCTGTACTGACCGTGTTGGCGGCTAAGCAGGTTTGTGCAGCGACACTCACCGTGCGCCACACGGGATCTGCAGACCATCCCGTCCGCGGGTCGAGGATGTGGTGGACGACGTCGTTATCGCATCGCCAGCGACGGTGGATCGTGCTCGACGTCGCCAGCGCCGCCCCTGATGGAAGCGCTACCGAACCGGCCGGATCGTCGGCGTCATCGTGGACCAAAACCTGCCAGCCACCGTCAGGCGCCGGTCCCGCGGTGGCGATGTCACCACCCAGGTTGATGAGTACGCCATTGCCGGTGGCGTGGTGGGCGCGGTGGGCGCAACGGTCTGCGGCGATGGCTTTGGCCGTCGCTCCGACGTCGAGTCGAATGCCGGGCGGCACGGTCACGACGCGATGCTCGAGCGTGATCATGTTCCAACTCGCCGGAATGCTCATCGACGCGCTGACTCGGTGAGTGTGTCCGAGCGCGGTGATGTCGCGGTCATATCCGAGGGCGATCATTGCGGCGCCGATCGTCGGATCGACATCGCCGTCGGTCTGGCGGGCCGCCGTGAGCGCGGCGTCGAGTAGCTCCGCCAGTAGCTCACTCACCTGAGTCGGCCGTCCGGCCGACGCTGCCAGCGCGTTGATCTCGGAATCGAACCGGAATCGCGATGCGGCAGCCTCGATGGTGTCGAGTTCGGCGTCCACCTCCCGGTGGGCGACGGCCAGCGCATCGGGATCGGTGACGACGATCTGCATGCTGGTACTCCAGCGCTGCCACTGCGACGACGCAGTTGTAACGCCAACGTCAGCGAGTTGCTTGGAGGCGCCACTCACGAGCCGTGCGAAATCGTCACGTGGGGGGAGTAATTCGGCGCCCTAACCGTCGTCGGCGTGAGATTGCGCCGCTTGGTTGTGGGGGGAGCTTGGGCCTGGGTTGCCGGTGCTTGATCGGTGACGGGCGGGGGCTGGTCGATGGTTCGTTCGGGCGTGTACTGGGGCGTGTATTCCGGCGCCGGGGTGTATTCGACAGCGGGTGGCGGGGTTGTCGCCGGGATCGGCGGTGGGGGCGGGACATCCGCCGTCGTCACGACCTCCGGCGCCGGTGGAAGGTTCTCGGCGGGGGAGGGGAAAAGCTCCTCGGGTGCGGGGATGGCCGCATCGGCACCGACGTCTGCCACTGCCGGCTTGACGGTATCGCTATAGGCAAGAGCCGAGGTGCTGGCAACACCGGCCATGCCCACGCCGACCAACGCCCACGAGGTTACCGCCGCGCGGCGAAAGCCCAGACGAGGTGAATCCATATATCGAAGGCTGACACCAGTTTCTTACAGCCCTCGAAGAAGTGGCGTGGCAGGCTCTGTGGGTGGCCGAGCGACGCCCAGCACCGACATTGCTGATTGTCGAGGACGACTCCGCACTCAGTGAGATGCTCGCCGACCTGTTCAGCAACGAGGGCTACCTCGTCGACGTCGCGCACGATGGCCAGCAAGGGCTGCACCGCGGCCTAATCGGCAGCTATGACGCCATGATCGTCGATCGCGGATTGCCGGTGATGGACGGTTCCGAGCTGGTCGCCGTACTCCGA
>JAVRPX010000452.1:0-3171 GCA_032161985.1 Mycobacterium sp. | reverse complement strand
ACACCCGCAACTACGGCGGCCTGCACGGCCTGCCCGAGCTGCGGGCGATCTTCGGCGAGCTGCTCGGCATCCCGGTGCCCAATCTGTTCGCAGGCAACAACGCCAGCCTCGAGCTGATGCACGACGTCATCGTGTTCTCGATGCTGCACGGAGGCGTGGATTCGCCGCGGCCCTGGATAGAGGAGCGCGCCGAGTCCAACATAAAGTTCCTGTGCCCGTCGCCCGGCTATGACCGCCATTTCGCGATAACCGAGAGCCTCGGCGTCGAGATGATCACGGTGCCGGTGCTCGAGGACGGCCCTGACGTCGACCTGATCGAAGAGCTCGTCGCCGCCGACCCCGCCATCAAGGGCATGTGGTGCGTTCCGATGTACTCCAACCCGACCGGCGCCACCTATTCGTGGGAGACGGCGCGGCGGCTCGTCCAAATGAAAACGGCGGCAACCGATTTCCGGTTGATGTGGGACAACGCGTATGCGGTGCACACGCTGACCCACGACTTCCTCCGGCAGGTGGATGTGCTCGGGTTGGCCGAAGCGGCAGGCGTTCCGAACCGGCCGCTGGTGTTTGCGTCGACGTCGAAGATCACCTTCGCAGGCGCCGGTGTCAGCTTCTTCGGCGGCTCGCTGGGCAACATCGCCTGGTATCTACAGCACGCAGGCAAGAAGTCCATCGGCCCGGACAAGATCAACCAGCTGCGGCACCTGCGGTTCTTCGGTGACGCCGACGGCGTGCGGCTGCAGATGCAACGCCACCAACAACTACTGGCGCCCAAGTTCGCGCTGGTGCAGGAGATCCTCGAGGACCGCCTTGGCGAGTCGAAGATCGCATCGTGGACCGACCCCAAGGGCGGCTACTTCGTCAGCCTCGACGTGTGGCCAGGCACCGGACGACGCACCGTCGCGCTGGCGAAGGACGCAGGCATCGCCGTCACCGAGGCGGGCTCGGCGTTCCCCTACCGAAAAGACCCGGAGGACAAGAACATCCGGATCGCGCCGACATTCCCGTCGACGCCCGACCTGCGTGAGGCCATCGACGGGCTGGCGACCTGCGCCCTGCTCGCGGCGACCGAGTCGCTGTTGAAGAGCTGACGTGTCCAGTCGTCACACCGCCTCGGTAGCCTGCTGAGCGTGGCGCTCTACCGCAAGTACCGACCGGCAACCTTCGCCGACGTGGTTGGCCAGGAGCACGTCACCGAACCGCTGTCCACGGCGTTGGCGGCACGCCGCATCAATCACGCTTACCTGTTCTCAGGGCCGCGGGGCTGCGGGAAGACGTCGTCGGCGCGCATCCTGGCCCGCTCGCTGAACTGTGAACAGGGCCCGACTCCGACGCCGTGCGGCGTGTGCGACTCCTGCGTGGCGCTGGCGCCGAACGGGTCGGGCAGCGTCGACGTCACCGAGCTCGACGCCGCCAGCCACGGCGGTGTTGACGACACCCGCGAGCTGCGCGACCGCGCCTTCTACGCGCCTGCGCAGTCGCGCTACCGGATCTTCATCGTCGACGAAGCGCACATGGTCACCACGGCCGGTTTCAACGCGCTGCTCAAAATCGTCGAGGAACCTCCCGAGCACCTGATTTTCGTGTTCGCGACGACAGAGCCGGAGAAGGTGCTGCCCACCATCCGGTCGCGCACGCACCATTACCCGTTCCGGCTGCTGGCGCCGCGGACCATGCGATCGCTGCTGGAACATATTTGCGCGCAGGAGGACGTCACGGTTGACGACGCGGTGTACCCGCTGGTGATACGGGCCGGCGGCGGCTCGCCCCGCGACACGCTGTCGGTGCTTGATCAGCTGCTGGCTGGTGCCGAAGGAAACCGGGTGGAGTACCGGCGGGCATTGGCGTTGCTTGGCGCCACGGACGTGGCGCTGATCGACGTTGCGGTGGACGCGCTGGCCGCTGGGGACGCCGCGGCGTTGTTCGGCGCCGTCGAGGCGGTGATCGATGCCGGCCACGATCCGCGGCGCTTCGCCACCGACCTGCTGGACCGCTTCCGCGACCTGATCGTGCTGCAGTCCGTGCCCGATGCGGCGGCTCGTGGGGTGGTCGACGGCCCGGAGGACGTGTTGGAGCGGATGCGTGACCAGGCCACCCGGGTGGGCACCGCGACCCTGACGAGATACGCCGAAGTGGTGCACGCGGGGCTTGGGGAGATGCGGGGCGCCACCGCACCGCGGCTGCTGCTCGAAGTGGTGTGCGCGCGGCTGCTGTTGCCGTCGGCCAGCGACACGGAATCGGCGCTGCTGCAGCGTGTCGAGCGAATTGAAACGCGGCTGGACATGTCCATCCCGGCGGGTGAGGCCGCGGCGTCCCAGCTTGCCGCGCCGCCAAAGCAATTCGCCCGCAAGAGCAAGGCACCTGAACCCGCGCCGGAGCCGCCGCCTGCGCCCAAGGCCGACCCCGAACCCGCGCCCGAGGTGCCGCCTGCGGCTAAAGCCGAACCCGAACCCGCGCCCGAGCCGCCACCTTCGCCGCCGCCGGTGCAGCCGCCGTCGGACCCGGTGGTCGAGGCTCCGGCGTCGACTGCGGCTCCTGTGGCTGGCGAACCCAATGCGGCCGCGGTGCGCAGCATGTGGACCACGGTGCGCGACAAGGTCCGTCAGCGCAGCCGTACCACCGAGGTGATGCTGGCAGGCGCGATCGTGCGGGCCGTCGACGGGGATACGCTGGTGCTCAGCCACGAGTCGGCACCGCTGGCCAAACGGCTTGTGGAGCAACGCAATTCCGATGTCATCCGCGATGCGCTGAAGGATGCGCTCGGTGTGGATTGGAAGATCCGGTGCGAAGTTGGAAGTGCAGCCGCCGCGTCTTCCGTACCCGAATCGGAGAGCGTCGCCCCGTCACCGCCGCAGCGCGACGACGATGAGGAGGACATGCTGGCCCAGGCCGGCAACGACGCCTCCGAAGCCCCACGGCGCGACCCGGAGGAAGCCGCACTGGAGCTACTGCAGAGCGAGCTCGGCGCCCGCCGCATCGACGGCGGCTAGGCCGTCCACCACGGCCGCAGTGGCAGGCCGCCGTCGCCGCCATGGGAATCCAGCTTGACCGCCAGAACCTGGTGCAGCTGAACGACATTCGTCTCGAAGCCCAGGCGCGAACCGGCCATGTAGAGGCCCCACACCTTCGCGGTGGGCAACCCGACTTCTTCCACGGCCTCGTCCCAGTGCT
>JAVRPX010000451.1:0-5151 GCA_032161985.1 Mycobacterium sp. | reverse complement strand
CCTCCAGGGATCGAGGTGACGACGGAGTCTGCCCGGAAGCGTTGCAGCACAGCGGGATCCCAATCATTGGTGGTCACTATGAGATCGCCGTAGCCCTGCAGGTATGTCGCTAGCCGGGCGACGGTCTTCTTCAGCCGCAGCCCCTCGGGGAGATGGTCACCGACGGTTGCGAAGCACGACCACACCCGCACGCTGTCCGGGTCGCGGGCCGCCTTCTCCGCCGAGTCCTTCACAGTCTTGACGCAGCGCTGCAGGGTTTCCGGCGTGAAATAGGTGTGCAGGATGACGTCGTCAAACGCCCGGCCGCCCAGCGCAAGCGTGTTCGGCCCGAATGCGACGATCGCCAGCCGGATGTCCTCCTTGAAGTCGGGTTCAAGGAACAGCAGCTGATACTTGCCGATCGGCCCGTCGTGGTCGAAGATCACCTCGCCGTTCCAGAGCCGACGCATGACCTGGGCGAAGTCCTCCATCTGCGCGGTCGTCACGGCAGGCACCCCGAACGCGGCATACATCGCCGCGACGCCGCGGCCGATGCCTAGCGTGAAGCGTCCGCCGGAGAGCCGATGCATCGTCGTCGCCCAGGAACCGGTGATCAGCGGGTGGCGGGTGTTGTGATTGGTTGCGGCGGTGGCGATCTGCATCCGGTTGGTGACCGCGCAGGCGGCGCCGACGAGCGACGATGCCTCCTTGACGTTCCACCGCTCTGAGATGAACGCGGTGCCGAAGCCGAGTTCCTCGCCGCGGCGGGCTTCGTCCATCAACGTCGCGGGGCCCTCGCCGCCGGCGCCGGCCAGCAGGTAGTACCCAAGCTCGTCCAACACCGGATCAGTCACTGCCAAACCCCTTGCTTGTAGCCGCAATTCCAGACTTCGGTGATCCTGCCGTCGACCACACGGAAGATTTCCATGCTGCCGACGTCGGTCTTCGTGGCATCCCGCCGACGCTTTCGGCCTTCTCGAGAATCAGGGCGGGTATGCCAAGTTGCCGCAGCCGGTGCAGCGCATAGAGGCCGGAGAATCCAGCCCCGATGACGATCGAGTCGAAGCGAGCAGAACTGGGCATGGTCACAAGTCGGCACCTCACGTTCCCGGCTTCAACAAGTTACTGTAATGATTACAGTATCGAGGCCGGGCTCAGCCCGATTGCGGAATTTCGCGCAGCGGGGGCAGTGCTCAGCGACCGGACGGCGCGCCTGCGCCTGCCAGTCGTTCTTCGCGGCGTTGGTCGTAGTACGAGGCCTTTTCCTCCACCAGGTCGAGGAAGGTCGCCAGCTCGTCTCGCGCGCGTGCTCCTCCACCGTCGAGATTCTCGCGCTCGAAAACTCTCCAGAACCGCAACACCGGACGCACGACATCGTCCAAATGCGAACGCAGGTCGTAGATGCCGGCCTTGGCGATCATCAGAGCGTCCTCCGCGAAGCCCGGCATGGTGCTTCCTGGCATCTGGAAGGTGATCACTTCGCGAGCGATCGCCTGCATGGTTTCGTTCGGCGCAATGACAAGCGCAGCGTCCACCAGGTTCCGGTAGAAGACCATGTGCAGGTTCTCGTCGGTTGCTATCCGGGTGAGGAGTTGTTCGGCGACAGGACATCCGGATGCTCGGCCCGTGTTGCGGTGGCTGATCCGCGTCGCCAATTCCTGGAAGGACACGTACGCCAAGGCCTCTAGCGGCGATTTGTCGCCCGAGTCGTAGCCGGCCGCCATGTGCAGCATGCGACCGCGCTCAAGAGCTTCGGGATCGACTCCTCGGGTAACGAGAAGATAGTCGCGTATCGCGATGGCGTGACGCCCCTCCTCGGCCGTCCACTGACCTACCCACTGGCCCCAGGCGCCATCACGCCCGAAACGCGTCGCGATTTCGCGATGGTAGGACGGCAGGTTGTCCTCGGTTAGAAGGTTCACGATCATGGCGGCTTTGGAAACCTCGTCGAGCTGGGAATCCGCCGGAGTCCAGTCCTGACCACCCAACAAAGCGAAGTCGCGCCCGCGACTCCAGGGAACGTAGTCGTGCGGATTCCAGGGCTTCGCTTTCGCGAGGTGGCGGTTGAGGTTTTCCTCCACCACTGGTTCCAGCTCTGTGAGCAGTGCCTGTTGGGTTGTCGTCATCGAGACTCTCCCAGTCTCTCGTCCTTACCTACGGCTGCGTAACCTACGCTACCGTAGGTCTACCGAAAATCAAGTGCAGATCAACGGTCGGGAGGCGTCTAGTGGGCGGCTCACACGTCGCGGTGCGGCCACGCGTTCAAATTGATTGACTGACAGCCTGTTTCGCGGCGGTCCTAATGTCACGGCGCAAAATTCCGGCGAAGTCGCGCTACCCCGTTACAACGCTGAAAGGGGCCAGCAAGCTGGTCTCCCGTCGCAGACTCTCTATCTTGCCCTTTGCGGAAATCTATACTGTAATCGGTTTAGTATCTATCGACTGAGAAGGCGGCTTGCGTGAAAGTCCCGTTCACCTGGAAGGTCACCGGCTGGTTCATGGTCGGCTGGTCGGCCGAGTTTCCGCAGGGCGAGGTCCGTCCCCTTCGGTACTTCGGTGAGGACCTCGTCGCCTACCGTGACGATTCAGGCGAACTACACATGCTGTCAGGCCACTGCCGACACCTCGGCGCTCATATCGGACACGGCGGCAAAGTGGTCGGCGACTGTGTCGAGTGCCCGTTCCACGGGTGGCGGTGGGGACCCGACGGGACCAACCGCTACATCCCGTACCAGCCGGACAAGCCCAACAAGGCATTGCGGCTTCGGGTGTACCAGGTCCGCGAGCAGTACGGCTGCGTGTTCGTCTGGCATCAACCCGACGGCAAGGAACCGCAGTGGGAGATGCCCGACCTGTTCCACAAGTTCCCGCAGTTCGACACCGACCCGAACGCGTATTACCGCCCGTACCCAGAGTTTTCGCGCCGTGCGGAGCACGAGCCGGTGCATCCGCAGATCGTCGCGGAGAACGGGCCCGACAGTGCGCACTTCCACTACGTGCACGGCGCAACCGTCACACCGGTGTGCCTGAACTGGGAGGCCGCTGACGAGGAATGGCGTTTCCTCACGGGTTGGCCGGACGCGCGCAGCGACGACCCGGACAAGATGGCGCTCTATATCCACAGCCACTTCTCCGGTCTCGGCTTTGCGATCAGCGTGTTCGAGGGGTCATCCAACCACCGACTGATATTCGCCTGCACGCCCGTTGAGGACGGATACTCCGACATGTTCTATTCGATCTGGTGGCCGCGGCTTCCCGGCGACACCTCCGACGTCCCGCCCGACTCGGTTCGCCAACAGGTCGAGCGTCAGTTCCTCGGAACGGTATGGGATGACTTGAACATCTGGCGCTACCAGGAATACATCGAGCACCCCGCGCTGTCCAAGATTGACGCGAAACCCTATATGGCGATGAGGAAGTGGGCGACGCAGTTCTACGAGGTGCCCGCGTCGGTATGAGAATCGACCTCACCGATATCGCGGCGCCTGCGCACACCGCGCTCGTCACGCAGGAGTGCCAGGGTGCGGTCGTCGGCCCGAACGCGGGACTGGCCGTCCTCGCCGAGGAGGCGCGTCGCCAGGCGGTGCCCAACATCGAACGGCTGCTGCCTGCGGCCCGCGATACCGGGGTGAAGGTGGTGCACTGTCTCGTCCTAAAACGGCCCGACGGACTCGGCGCCAACCACAACGCGAAGATCTTCGCCATCGGAAGCGCTGTCGACATCATCCCCGGCAGCGCCGGCGCGTCGCTGCTGCCCGAACTCGGGCCTGCGGCAACCGACGTGGTGCTCAGCCTTTCGCACGGCATCGGCCCGATGGGCGGCACTGACCTCGACGCCACCCTGCGCAACCTCGGTGTCTCGACCATCGTCGCCGTCGGCGTCTCGGTCAACGTCGCGATCACCAACCTCGTGATGGACGCAGTGAACCTGGCGTACCGCGTCGTCGTACCGCGGGACGCAGTCGCCGGTATCCCCACCGACTACGCAACCTCGATCATCGACAACACGCTGTCGCTGCTGGCGACGATCACCACGACCGACGACCTCATCGAGGCGTGGAAGCGCTCGTGACCGAAACCGACAACGAAAGCACGGCCTTTCCGGAAATCAAACCGATCGACGCCGGCCCGGAGCTGGGCCGGTTCATGACCGCTATGCGGCGCCTGCAGGACATCGTCGTGTCGACCAACCCGGACGACACCATGTGGGCCGACGCCGCCGGCCAGATCGAAGATCTGTGCAGGCGTTTGGAAGTCCACCGAGCACCACAGGGTGTCGCTCCGGCGGGCCGCGGACCTCACCTGCCGGGACTCGGGCATCCCCTGATGCCGCCCTGGACGATGACCGAAGCCGGGCCAGCCGGGGTGACGATGCACGGGCACTTCAGCCGCTTTCACGTCGGCGGCAACAACGCCGTCCACGGTGGCGTGATACCGCTGTTCTACGACTGGCATTTCGGCATGATCGTCTCCGCCGCAGGCAGGGCCAACAGCCGCACCGCCTACCTGCACGTGGACTACCGCAAGATCACGCCCATCGACGAACCACTTCAGTCCCACGGACGGATAGATTCGATTGACGGCCGGAAGGCGTTCGTCACGGCGACGATGACCGACTCCGATGGCAACGTATTATCCGAGGCCAGCGGCCTGATGATCCGGCTGCTGCCCCACCAGCCCTGAGAGGCCCGATGTCAGACTCCGCACCACAGTTCACCGTCCCGGCCGCCGCTGAGGCGGTCGCCGCCGTGATCGGCGACCGGGAATTCATCATCCAGGGCAGACGGCGCTATACCTACGCGCAGGTCGTCGAGCGCGCTACCCGGCTCGCCGCGTACCTCCACACCCGCGGATTGGGATGCAAGGCTGAGCGCTCAACGCTTGGCGGTCACGAAGTCGGCCAAGACTTGCTGGGCATCTACGCATACAACGGACCCGAGTACGTCGAAGCAATGCTCGGGTCCTGGCGGGCTCGGGTAGCACCGTTCAACGTCAACTACCGCTACGTCAAGAACGAGCTGCATTACCTGCTCGCTGACTCCGGGGCGACCGCGCTGATCTATCACGCGACGTTCGCGCCGCGGGTCAACGACGTGCTTCGACAACTTCCCAAGCTGCGCGTGCTGATCCAGATCGCTGACGAGTCGGGCAACGATCTTGTGCACGGTGCCG
>JAVRPX010000450.1:0-4307 GCA_032161985.1 Mycobacterium sp. | reverse complement strand
ACAGGGATCGGCGGCAGGTTCAGCCGGTCCTCGGGGATGTCCGGCGGCGCGATCGGCGGCTGACCGTTGATCATCAGCGGACCCTTGGCGCTGTTGAGCAGCGTCGACCAGCCGCCGTTGCCCAGCGTCGCGCCAATGCTGCATGACACTTGATGGCTGCCCGCCGACCAGCTCGGCAGCGAGATGGTGCTGTAGATCAGCGTCAGTGTGGTGCTGCGCAGCTGGACCGGCGCCAGATAGGCGTCCGTCATCCTGGTGCACGCGTCCTTGATGAAGCCGTCCTGGTCGGGTTCCGCTGGCAGCGCCGCCGGGAACTTCTCCGCCAGGTTGACCGCTCCGGTGACCTCCATGGCATGCGGGGCCGCGCAGTCGACCGGGATGTCGGTCGGCTGGTTGGTGGACGGGTCGATGCCCAGGCAGGTGCCTGCGGGCCACACCTTCGACTGGTCGACGTCTGCGATCTTGCCCTTGAACGCCAGCTGCTGGTTGTTCGGCCCCGGCAGCTGCAGACCGCACAGCATGCGTCGCTCACCCGATTGCTTCCACGCCTTGTCACCGGACCACAGCATGCTGACGGTGAAGCGGCTGTTCGGATCGAAGCGGGCGCCGAGGTAGGCCTTCACGGCGGCCGAGCACTGCTCCTGACTGATCTGCTGGATGCGGGCCGCCGACGGCGGCGCGGCGTCGGGCCCGTACTCGCTTCCTGGGAAGGTGCGCATGTCCACCGACTCGGCGACCTCGAAGCGGTGGTCGTCCTTGCAATCGACGATCTCGGCCGCATCGGGCGTGCGTTCGGGCCAGCTCAGGCAGTCGCCGCTCTTGGCGTGGTCGAACGTATCGTTGCCGCGGGGGCCCAGCGAGATCGAGTTGGCGGTCAGCCCATTGGAGCCATCCGTGCCCGGCATCGCTGTGATGAGCCCCGCGATGAGCAGCCCACCCAGCGCGGTCAACAACAGCGCGCGGCGCGTCGACGCGGCCTGCAGACTCCGCCACCACGCCACCCGCTGCGACCGCTGGTCGTCCTCGCCCTTGTGCGAGTCAGCGGGCAACTGCTCGCGTTCGGGTGCCTCCAACATCCGCTCCATTGTGACAGGCGTGTCAGGCGCTGTGACAATAGATGCAGTTGTAACGTTACGAGGTTGTGCCTGAGCGGGCCCAATGCCGTCGAGGTCGCCGGCCAAAAGTAGGGTTGCGGCCGTGATCGACCTCAAGCTACTGCGCGAAAGCCCGGAAACGGTGCGCGCATCGCAACGTGCCCGTGGCGAAGACCAGGGGCTCGTCGATGCGCTGCTGGAAGCCGACACCGCACGACGGGCCGCGGTGTCTGCCGCTGATAACTTGCGCGCCGAGCAGAAGGCCGTCAGCAAGCAGGTCGGAAAGGCATCGCCCGACCAGCGACCGGCCCTGCTGGAACAAGCGAAGGCATTCGCCGAGAAGGTCAAGGCCGCCGAGGCCGGGCAGGCCCAGGCCGAAAAGGCTTTCACGGCGGCGCACATGGCGATCTCGAACGTGATCATCGACGGTGTCCCCGCCGGCGGTGAGGACGACTTCGCGGTGCTCGACACCGTCGGCGAGCCGCGGGCCATCGAGAACCCAAAGGACCACCTCGAACTAGGGGAGTCGCTCGGGCTGATCGACATGGAGCGCGGCGCAAAGGTATCGGGCTCGCGGTTCTACTTCCTCACCGGCGCGGGCGCGCTGCTGCAGCTCGGCCTGCTGCAGCTTGCCGTGCGCCTTGCGACCGACAACGGTTTCACACTCGTCATACCGCCGGTGCTGGTCCGGCCTGAGGTAATGGCGGGCACCGGCTTCCTCGGCGCACACGCCGACGAGGTCTACCGCGTCGAGGCCGACGACCTCTACCTCGTCGGAACGTCCGAAGTGGCGCTGGCCGGATACCACGCCGACGAGATCCTCGACCTGTCCGACGGCCCGCGGCGGTACGCCGGCTGGTCGTCGTGCTTTCGCCGGGAGGCGGGCAGCTACGGCAAGGACACCAGGGGAATCATCCGCGTGCACCAGTTCGACAAGGTCGAGGGCTTCGTCTACTGCAAGCCGGAGGAGGCTGAAGCCGAGCACGAGCGGCTGCTCGGCTGGCAGCGCCAGATGCTGGCCCACATCGACGTGCCGTATCGCGTAATCGACGTTGCTGCAGGCGATTTAGGGTCATCTGCGGCACGCAAGTTCGACTGCGAGGCGTGGGTCCCGACGCAGCAGACGTATCGCGAGCTGACGTCGACATCGAACTGCACGACGTTTCAGGCGCGGCGGCTATCGGTGCGCTATCGCGACGAGAACGGCAAGCCGCAGACGGCGGCGACGCTCAACGGCACACTCGCCACCACGCGCTGGCTGGTGGCGATCCTGGAGAACCACCAACAGCCCGACGGCAGCGTCCGCATACCCGAGGCCCTGGTGCCGTTTGTCGGGACGGACGTGCTCGAGCCGAAACGCTAAATCTGGCGAGCAGACGCAAAAAACCCCAAAACTTCGGCGTGTCGGGGACTCTTGCGTCTGCTCGCGGCGATTAACCCTTCAGCAGCTCGTCGAGCCTGTCGAGGAATTCCTTCGGCCGCTGCGGCGTGAACGCGGGGCTGGGTCGTACGCCTGGCACATCGAGTGTCACCAGCGTGGACTTGATCGGCCGCCAGACGTCCAACGGCATCCAGCGGCGGGGGTCCGTGCTGCCCCAGATGCGGAATCGCTCCGTGAACAGTCCCAGGGATTCGGCTTTGTAGCCCCGAACCGACCGCAGCGGGATGATCTTGGATGTCCCCGACGGAAAATGGTAGCGCCGCAACGTGATCGCCTCACGATCCAACTGGACCAGGCCATCGTCGTAGTACTGGCGCGGCGCCGTCATGAACGCTCGCTCCGCAGCTCGTGGCCCTTGGTGGTCAGGCATCGGCCCGATTCCAGGTTCCATTCCCAGCCGTGCAGATTGCAGGTCAACGTGCTGCCCTCCACCACGCCGAACTTCGACAGGTCGGCCTTCAGGTGCGGGCAGCGCCGCTGAATCTCCCAGCCGTCCAAGGTGATCGACGAGGTATCGTCATGCGCCTCGGCGAACCAGCCGTCGGCGTAGGCGATCCGTTCGTCGGTGAGGCACTTGAAGAACGTGTAGAGGTACTCGTTGTAGCCACCGACCCGCCACGCCTCGAAGCGAGTCGACAGAAAGATGGTGTTCACCCAATCGGGCTCGTTGTCCCGCAGCACCGTGCGCACCAACTCCGACGGAATCGCAAAGCCGTAGCGGAACTTCTCGCCCGGAATGGGCTCGCGCACCACACGTTTCGGGAAGTCCAAGACAACGGTCTCCGCGCCGAGGCGCAGCTCAACCGGATACCCGATGCCGTCGCAGATCTGGTCGCTCTGCAGCATGATCGGCTCGAGCACCACCCGCAGCGGGTCAAGCAGGGGTTCGCCTGCCCCAGGCGCCCAACTGGCCTTCTCTGCGGCCAGTACCGGCGCCATGCGTTCGGCGTAGTCGGCGATGTAGGCGGCCTTGCCCGTTGTGAAGACGGCATGCACTTCGTCGTCGGGCAGCGGATGGGTCAGTGAGTTCAACTCCTGCCCAATGAAATCCGCCGTCGATCCGGGAATCATCAGCAGGCCGCGGTCGTGGCCGTGTGTCCGCATCTGGTCCAGGAACACCGCCTGGTCCGGGAAGATGTTGGCCGGGTCGCCGTGGTCGTCGTTGAGGTCACGCAGGGCGGGATCGAGGAAGCACGGTGGGCCAGCCGACGGGATCACCCACGTCGCGCCGACCTGAGCGATGTACTGGCGGCACCGGTCCATCTGGCGCTGACGCTTCTGGGTGCCGAACGCTTCCTTCGCCCGTGCAGGCATGTCGTAGACCATCGGATACCAGATCGCACCCGAGTACTGCAGCATGTGCACGTCGACCTGGCCGAAGTCGGCGTGCAGCACGTCGAGGTCGACGGGACGCGCGTCATTCATGTTGAAGCACACCGTCTCTGAATCGTCGACCACCAGACCGGAGTCGCCGATCGGACCGTCGGCTGGGGCGCGCAGCGCGATGATCATCACATCGAGATCGCCCTTGGGCCCGCTGATGCGGTGTTTGACCGAGTCCGTTGTCTCGAAGAACCGATGGAAACCAACCTTCTCGAGTTCGCGTTGCAGGTCGGGCACCGGGAAGTCGGGCAGCAACACGACCGCGTCCTTGTTGACGTGCTCGCGCAGGTTCTTGGGGTCGAAGTGGTCGCGGTGCAGGTGCGAGACGTACAGGTAGTCGACGTCGCCGAGGGCATCCCAATCCAACTGGCTGTTGTCCGGGAAGGGGA
>JAVRPX010000449.1:0-4971 GCA_032161985.1 Mycobacterium sp. | reverse complement strand
GACACGTTCTTCCGCACACTCGCCAACCTGGTCTCCGAGGCGCTGGAACACGAGGCGCCCTTGAGCCTGCCGACGGCCGACAACGCGATCGTGGCGGCGGCCATGGCGTATACGAAAGAACACCTCGAGTCGGTGACGTCGACGGAAGTCGCCGGCGCGGTATTGGTTTCGGAGCGGACGCTGCGACGGTTGTTCCAGGACACGCTCGGGATGCCCTGGCGGACATACCTTTTGCACGCGCGGATGCTGCGAGCAATGGCACTGCTGGCCGCGCCAGGGCAGTCGGTGCAGGAGACCTCGACGGCGGTCGGTTTCGACAGCCTGAGCGCGTTCACACGTGCGTTTGCACAGTTCTGCGGAGAGACGCCGACGACGTACCGGAAAAGGGTTGGCGGCGCGAAGGTTTAGCGTCGAAACAGGCCGTTGCGCAGTAGCGTGTTGACAGAGGCTTCCCAGCGCTCAAGCTGAGCGGCCGTGGCCAGCGGCTCAGGTAGGTGTCGCTCGACATGAGTGCGCAAGATCAAAGTTCCCAACGCCAGCACCAGCGAATTGATCGCGGCCCACGTCAGATCGACATCGGGGAGCGTCTCCCCGCGTTCACTGCGCTGGTGCCACCGAGCCGTGCCGTTGCCCACGAGGGTGTCGAAGATCATGGCCCCCAGTGGGCTGCCGTCGATGAGTGCGCGGCCGAAGTAGTCCACGACGCCGGGGTGCTCGGCGACCAACTGGGTGACCCTGTTTCCCATTTCGTTTAGTGAATCTGCGGGCGGACCTGACATCGGCTGCGCGATTATCGCGATTACCACTCCCAGGACGTAGTCATCGACGGCTTTGACGAGCCCGGCCTTGTTGGCGAAATGGTGCTGCACCAAGCCGACGGATACTCCCGCAGCTTCGGCGACCGTACGCAGCGACGTCGCCGAAGCCCCGTACGTGGCGAAGCTCCTCAACGCCGCGGTTCGGATTCGCTCGATACTCGATCGCTCTTCAGGACTAACTCGGCCAAGCTCCGGCAGCACGGTCATCATTCACACACACAGGTAGAGGGCCCACATACTCGGCGCAGTCGACAATATGGCTGTATCGCTCCTACAACGCAAGCATATTGTCGGGGAGGCGGACTGGTGCACCACGTCGTATGTACGCGGGATCCGGACCGGTGGACGACGGTGGCGGACGAAGGCGCCAAGGCGCTGTGTCGCGCGTGCCCACGCCGCTGGCAGTGCGCTCAGGAAGCCTCTGAAACACCAGGCGCGGAGGGTCTGTGGGCAGGCATTCTGATACCCCACGCCGGTCGCGGACGCCGCTTCGCGCTGAAGCAGTTGCGGTCCCTGGCGGAACTCAATGGGTTTCCGGTCCGAAAAGCGTGAACCGTCGCCAAGATGATCAGCTATGACGCGCTGGTATCCGCTCGAACCCACTGATGACGAGTTCTTCACCTCAGCCCCTCATGTCTTCCGCTACCAGAAGCGGTTCGCCGCAACGCCCGAGCAGGTCTGGGAATCACTCACCTCGGACGTGTCGCTGGCTGCGTGGGGTCCCGCAATCAGGAAAGTCACGTGGACCTCGCCACGGCCGTTCGGCGTAGGCACTACCCGCGAGGTCGTCTCAGGAGGTTCAGTGCGCGAGCGCTATTTCCGTTGGGATGAGGGCCACAGCCACGCCTTCTACGTCTACGAGTCCTCCCTCCCACTCTTCAAGCGCTTCGCCGAGGACTACATCGTCGAACCCGACGGGGCAGAAACGTTGTTCACGTGGACGCTGGCAATCGAACCGACGAACGCTCTCCGGTTCCCGCTCAAGGCACTGGCGCCGGTACTCAAAGCCGCCTTTGGGCAGATACCCAGCGGCGGGCAGCGCTACTTCGCCAAACACGCATGAGTTTCGGAGATCAGCGGCCTCTCTCGACTACTGCCGAGCCATCGCCACCCGGAAGCGTTCGTCGGGTTCGATGTAGTGGTCGGCGTCCTTGGCGTCGTCACCCAGATCGATTCGTACCCAGTTGATCTTGCCGTTGAATCTGCTGGTGTGGGCGGTGTAATCAGGGCTGACGGTGGTGCCGGATTCGTAGCCGATGTCGGTGGTCTCGTCGGCAGAGAAGATGAAACCTTGGGTTTGGTCGACCCGCCCCTTGCCGACTTCCTTGCCGTCGCAATAGAGGGTGACATTGCCGCCCTTCCCCATACCACCGCCGTCGTAGGCGAACTCCATGCGCACCTGGGTGGTGCCGGACGGAATCGGTTCGGTGGCTTCGACATCGAACGACTTGATGCCCAGCACGTTGTAGTGGAACTTGGCCCGGCCGCCTTTGGCGTACAGGCTCCAGCCGCCGAATCGGCCGCCTTGGGCGATGATCACGCCGTCGGCTCCATCGGTCGGTACCTCCAGTTCTGACGTGACCGCGAACGACTTGTTCTTGATGTCGACGACGCTGTTCTCCGACAGCCGGCCCATGCCCCCGAACAGCAACTGCGAATTGCCCTTGATCAGCGACGGCCGCCCGGCCAGAGTCGGATTAATGCGCTCGATCTGTCGGTCATCGAGCGGAAGCACGTTGTATTTGACCGCTTCGATCAGCCAAAGCCGCTGCAGCTCATGCAGTTTGTCTGGATTCTCCTTCGAGAGATCCTTGGACTGCGTCCAGTCCGTGTTGCCGTCGTAGAGTTCCCAGACGTCGTCGTCGAAGGCAGGCATCGCTTGCCCGCTCATCTGCCAGGGTGTGCGGTGCTTGGTCACCGCGCTCCAACCTTTGTGATAGATACCCCGGTTGCAGAACATCTCGAAATACTGGGTTTCGTGCCGCTCGGGGGCTTCGGCGTCATTGAAGCTGTACAGCAGGCTCGTCCCCTCGTAGGGACTCTGCATGACCCCGTTAACTATTGTCGGCTGTGGTATCCCGGCTGCCTCCAGGACGGTAGGCGCCAGATCGATGACATGCGTGAACTGGTTGCGGATGCCGCCCTTGTCGTCAATACCTTTGGGCCAGTGGATGATAGTGCCGTTCCGCGTCCCACCCCAGTGCGAAGCCACCTGCTTGGTCCACTGATAGGGCGTATCCATGGCCCACGCCCAGCCCACCGCATAGTGGCCGTAGGACCCTTCGCCGCCGAACTCGTCGAGTTTGGACACCAGGAATTCGGGTGTCTCGAGGTCGGCCATGCCGTTGAAGTTGGCCATCTCGTTGAACGCGCCCTGCAGCGTGCCCTCCGCCGAAGCGCCGTTGTCGCCGACGATGACGTAGACGAGCGTGTCGTCCATTATCGGTTCGAGCGCATCGAGCAACCGGCCGACGTGATGGTCGGTGTGCTCCATAAACGCTGCGTACACCTCCATCTCGCGTTCCAGCGCCGGCTTGAGCGCAGGATCCATTTCGTCCCAGGCCGGGATTTCGGCGTGGCGCGGCGTGAGCACGGCATCGGCCGCGATGACACCGAGTTCCTTTTGCCGTTCGAAGGTGATCTCGCGCTGCTTGTCCCAGCCGTGCGCGAATTTGCCCTTGTACTTGTCGATCCACTCCTTCGGCACGTGGTGTGGCGCATGGGTGGCGCCGGGGGCGAAGTACATGAAGAACGGCTTGTCGGGCAGAAGCGCCTTCTGCTGGCGCACCCATGCGATCGCCTTGTCGGCCAGATCCTCGGTCAGGTGATAGCCCTCGGCAGGGGTCTTCGGCGGCTCAATCGGCGTGGTGCCCTCATACAAGGCCGGATCCCACTGATTGTTCTCCCCGCCGATAAAACCGTAGAAGTACTCGAACCCGCCACCACCGGTCGGCCACGCGGTGAACGGCCCTGCCGGGCTGGTTTGCCACACAGGTACCTCGTGGCATTTGCCGAACTGCGCCGTGGAATAGCCGTTGAGCTTCAAGGTCACCGCCAGCGGCGCCTTGGTGTTTGGCAGCACAGAGGTGTATCCGGGAGCCGCGGTGGCGGTTTCGGTGATGTTGCCCATGCCTACCGAATGATGGTTGCGGCCGGTCAGCAGCGCCTGGCGGGTAGGCGAGCACAGCGCCGTGGTGTGGAACCGGTTGTACTTCAACCCACCCGAGGCCAGCTTCTCGAAATTCGGTGTCTGGCACGGCCCGCCGAAGGCACTGCTGGCGCCGAAGCCGACGTCGTCGATCAGGATGACGACCACATTGGGGGCGCCCTCGGGCGGCCGCACGTCCTTGATCGGCGGATAGCTGGTGTCCGGATCCTTCGCGTCGTACGTCGTCAAGCCGATATGCGCAACATCGGGAATCGGAAGGATTGTTCGTGAGCTCTGGCCATCGACCATGACAGTCGCCTTTCCTTCGACGCGGGTGGTCCCGTCACCATAGGAGTGGTCGAGGTTGAGTGTCGCAATTGACGAACCGGTCATCGTGCAGTCATCGGCAGTTCGGCGACAGTCGGTCTATCGGGGTCGGACGACACCCAGACGAGGGCGTAGGCGCTCCGGGGTGATCGCGGCGTTCGCAGCGAGGTCGTCGATCAGCACGTCGGCGTAGTGGACCAAACCTGCGACGTCGATGGCGTGCGGTGCCGGATTGGGGTTCTGGGCAAGGCCGGCCGACGCGCGGCGAAGCACCGTGACCGCGCCCTTGACGTTGCCGCGCTGGACGTGGGTGATGCCGACCATAAGCTGAGCAAGGGCTTGCCACAGTGTCTTCTCGTCGTCCGGGCCGTTCTTCCATGCGGCCTCGAGCACTTCGTGGGCGTTGAACGCCAAGCCCCGGTCCAGCAGGTCCTGGGCATAGGCGACGGTTTCGGCCGGCGACAGCTTGTGTTCATTTGGAATGCGTGAAACGCCGTTACTGCCGTGCGGGAGTGGTCGACCGAGGGCGTCGCGGGGACGAGTGCTTCGGGGCCGGCCGGATTCGTCGCGATCACGCTCAGCCACGTATCCATCATGGCCCGACAGGCCGAGACCGGTGATCTAAAGCAAAAGGGCCGCTGATCAGCGGCCCTTTTTCACTGGAGCTGCCGGGAATCG
>JAVRPX010000448.1:0-3104 GCA_032161985.1 Mycobacterium sp. | reverse complement strand
GTCCAGATCCCGAGCTTGTCGGGGTTGCGTATTGCCCACATGCGCTTGATCCGGTCGCCCGCGACATCGAATGCGTACACCGTCACGGTGGCGCCGTCTAGTTGCGCCACGAGACCGGGCTGACCGTCGACCGTGCGCTCCAGGATCGTCAGATTGGGCGCCATGCCGGCGACGTCGACGTAGGCGCGCGCGGATCTGCTCGCTGCCTTCGATCGGGCGTGGGTGGGCCTTGGCGAGTCGGGGGGCGTGCGACGCACGAATGCGACGGGGGGCCGAGGACGCCAGCTGGCGACATCCCGCCGGTCATGCAAAGGTCATGCCCCAATCGCCCATCGCCGGTCAAGAAGTTGATGCGCGTAGCAGGGGAGAGGCTACCGACCCGTGACGGCCGTGCGCGCGAACGAGGTGACGGCGCACGCAGTAAGGCGCTAGCCTTGCTCGGAAGTCGGGTCCGGTGCTCCCGCGAGGCTCCTTCAAGGAGTTCTCGCGGGCGCCACCAGAGAGGACAACCAGTTCATGACCGAACAACGGCGCGCCACATCACCCGCCAACGCCGTGAGGATCGCGGTCGCGGGCGTGATCATGGCCGGCGGTGCACTGGCTATGTCCGGCCAGGCCGGAGCTGATCCGGCGGTGCCCTACCCGATCCCGGTGCCATCGGATCCGGGTGCTGCCACCCCGGCTCCCGGCCAACCCGTGGTGGAGTCCACGGATGGACCGGCGGGTGAGGCAGCGCCCCCACCTGTCTTCGCGCCATCGGTGCCAGAGATCCAGAACCCCGTTTACGGAGCTGGACAAACACCGGGCCAGCTCGGGTACCTCAGGGATATATGGCACACGTTCCACAACGGTAACCCGGTCGACGCGCTCACCGCGCCCGCGGACCAGGCACCCGGACCGCCGCCTGGAGCGGGCCCGCCGCCCCCGCTGCCGCCCGGGTACGTGTCGCTGACGTCCCCGCGGCCCGCGACCCCGATGCCGGAAGTAGAGCCGGGCTCGGTACCCGGAGCGGAGCCGGATCCGCCGCACCCGCCGCTGCCGCCCGGATACGTCTCGCTGAACGCCCCGAGGCCCGCGACCGGCCCGGTACCGGGAGAAGAACCGGCACCCCCGCCCGACCCGGCCGCGCCACCGACGATCGTTCCGGTGCCGCCGACACCGTAACGGCTTGGGCTGTGTTGTAGGTCAACGCGAGATGTATAGCGACTCAGGGCACATCGAAATATGTTGGACGACAACATAATAACGAAGACCCCGTGTTTGACGGATGCTCCGCCGTATTCGATTCCGTGGTAATCAAGCCGGCTGACCCCCAAGCGTCTGCCCCGCTTAAGCTGGACCCTGGCCAGTGTTGAGCACTCAAGGGGAGGCCTCCAATGAGGACGTTGGTTCGCCGGCTGGTGCCCGTCGTCGTGATGGCGTTTGCGCCAATGGCGGCAGTTACTATCGCGACGCCGGCCGTGAGCTTGGCGGACTGCGCCAACGGTGAGTGGTGGGATCCGAAGGCGAACGTGTGCCGGGCGCCAGACACGCCGTTAGCTCTGCCGTGCGACGCTGGACAGTGGTGGGACCCGACGGCCAATGTCTGCCGGCCGCTCGGCGTCGGGGCGCAACCCTTGGCATGCGATGGCGGCCAGTGGTGGGACCCGACAGCCAACGTCTGCCGACCGCTAGGCGTCGGGCCGCAACCGCTCGCATGCGACAACGGCTGGTGGTGGGATCCGACCTCCAATACGTGTCGTCCACCCCTAATACCGCCCGCCTAGTTTCAGCCGCGCGCAAACTCCTCGCGAATGACGGCGACGAAGCGGTCGACATCAACTTCCGTCGTATCCCACGCGGTCATCCAACGCACCTCGCCGCGTGCGCGATCCCAGTCGTAGAAGCGCACCCGCTCCCGGATGCGGTCCGCCACGTCCGTTGGGAGGGTCGCGAAGATCGCGTTCGATTGGCTGTCTTGCGTGAAACCCAATCCCTGCAGCGATCCGTCGGCGATGCCGGCTTCGAGCGCGGACCGCAGGCGCGCGGCCATTGCGTTCGCGTGCGCCGCACTGCGGAGGCCGAGGCCGTCGTCGAACAGGGTGAGCAGTTGCGCGGAGGCGAAGCGCATCTTGCTGGCCAGCTGCATCGTCAGTTTGCGTAGGTAGATGAGACCTTCGGCGCGTTCCGGGGCGAGCACGATCACCGCCTCCGCGCCGAGGAGTCCGTTCTTGGTGCCGCCGAGGCTGAGAACATCAACCCCGGCACTAACGGTGAATTCGCGGAACGGTAGGCCGAGTGCCGCAGCTGCGTTCCATAGCCGGGAGCCGTCCATTTGCACTGCCATGTCGCGTTGATGGGCGAAGTCGGAGATCGCCCGCACCTCCTCGGGCGTATAGATCGTGCCCATCTCCGTTGACTGCGTGATGCTCACGGCGAGTGGCTGAGCTCGGTGCTCGTCGCCCCAGCCCCACGCCTCACGAGCAATCAGCTCCGGTGTGAGCTTGCCGCCAGGAGCGGGCACCGTGAGCAATTTGATGCCCGTCATCCGCTCGGGGGCGCCAGCCTCGTCGGTGTTGATGTGCGCGGTCGACGCCGCGACGACAGCGCCCCAGCGTGGCAGCACGCTGGTGAGCGAGACGACGTTCGCACCCGTGCCATTGAAGACGGGGAAGGCCTCGGCGTGGTCGCCGAAATACTCGCGGATCACCTCCTGCAGACGAGCGGTGTACCGGTCCTCTCCGTACGCCGCTTGGTGGCCGCCGTTCGCCGCGGCGATAGCAGCGAGCACTTCAGGGTGCACACCCGCGTAGTTATCGCTCGCAAAGGCGCGCCAGTCAGAGTCGTGGAGTGGGGAGGTCGTCACTCCATCCATCTTCCCAGCGGGGTGAGTGGTGGCATCAACGGTTGTACGGCTGCTCCTGTACCCAGTTGAAGCCGCGTTCGACTCGCGGGAACGAGGCCGGGTCCATTCGGGTGAACCATGCATGGATTCGGTGCGGCGACAGGTATTGGCATCATCTACTACTTAACGTAGTATTCGCCATAGGCCGTACCGAACGCCGACGGAGGTGCACCCGTGAAGTGGAGTTTCGCCCAGGCCGGTCTGCTGATCATCTCTGCAC
>JAVRPX010000447.1:0-3043 GCA_032161985.1 Mycobacterium sp. | reverse complement strand
GTGCCTGCGGCTCAACGAACACCTGACGCGGCGGCGCCTGCGGTGCCTCCTGCACGGCGACGGGCACCGGGGGCTTGATGGTCTCCGGGGGCGGAGGCGGCGGGGCGACGGGCTGCTGCGCCTCCTGCACCGGCGCCGGCGCGGGGGGCGCCACAGTGCTGGGCACAATCGCGTTCGGGCCCGGGCTTGGCCGTTGGTCCACCGTCGGCCGGATGCTGACGGCGAGCGAAATCACTAGCGCCACAACGCCAACCACGAAGATCGACGTCAGCGCGCTGCCAACGAGCAGGAACGGCTTGCGGCCCTCCTCCGCGATCGGCTCCATATCGGTCTGCGGCCCGTAATCCGCGACGAGCGCATCGGCGCCGCCGACGGGAGCAAGCTGAGTTTCTGCGGCGGCAAGGCCCGCGTAAACGGTGCCTGCCGTGGTCCCGTCGAGGTCCTGGGAGTAGGCCAGGCCGACGGTGGTCGCTTCGAACGCCGGCGCATGGGCCGATGCCAGCGCCGCGCCACGGGCCAGCGCGATTTCCGGTTCGTCGGGCGCACTAACCGGCAGGCTGACGAGGTGTTCGAGGTGTGACTTCACCGACGAGACGTCGACACCGGAGCCGACAACGAACATGCCCTGCGGTGCCGTGTCCTGGGCGTCGACAGCCGCGGCCATCTCGGTGAGGACGGCCATAGCGTCATCGCTGTGCAATGAGCGACTCAGCACCTTCACGACAGAGCCGTCGTCGGTCTGCACCACCGACAGCGTGGCGGTGTCCCGGTCGATGAACAACAGTGCGGTGGTGGCGTACCCAACGGCCCTGCCCGCCGCCTGGGCGAGCGCCGCGGCGGCATGGCCGTCGGACACGAGCATCACGTCATCGACGCCCCGCGCCTCCAGGGCGTCGCGCAGCGCGGAGGCTTCGGCGTGGTCACTCCACGTGACGCCGATCGACTTCAGGTGATGCCCTCCCGCGGCAGCGCTCTCCTTGGTGCCAAGGACGGCCTCGACGACCTGTTCGGCCGAGCTCAAAGACGTTGCTGAGCCGTCATTGGCAGTGAGATCGAAGGCATCGTGATCAACAATCGACCCGTCGGCCTTCTCGCCTTCGACCAGCACCATGCGGACCGTCGTAGGTGTCATCGACACACCTAATACGATGTCCACTGACCCCTCCAAAGTGTTTGCTACGCTATCTGGGACTCTGGTTGCCAGGCATCCCGCACACGCCGACAACTAGATACTTTTTCGTCGCGACCAGCTCGAGCGTTACATCTCGCGGCATTAGCTGAGAGCGATGAATTGCTCCACTCGCGCCGGTAGCACGACCCTACTCGGATCAACGACAACTGTCGGTCCGCGGTTCAAATTTCCGCGACCGCTCAGCCCTCTTCTGCGGCCTCGGGTCGCGGACTCGGCGCGCCGAGATCGCCGAACGTTGACGGACGGCGAGAGGGCTGATGCCCGTACACGCCCTCCGCGTACGCGGTCTCGGCGTGCTGCGTGAAGTCGACACCGGTCGTCTCGTCCTCGGCGCTGACCCGGAAGCCCATGAAACGGTCGATCACCTTGGCCAACACGTACGACATGGCGAACGCGTACACGCCAACTACCAGTGCGCCCAGCGACTGCTTGCCGAGCTGTGCGAATCCACCGCCATAGAAGAGGCCTTGGGCACCGCCCGTCATCACCTCGGTGGCCAGGAATCCGATCAGCAGTACGCCGACGACGCCACCGACGAAGTGCACGCCGACGACGTCCAGCGAGTCGTCATAGCCGAACCGGAATTTCGCCCCGACCGCGAACGAGCAGACGATCCCAGCGGCCAGCCCGACGACGACCGCGCCGAGAGTGTTGACGGTTCCACAGGATGGGGTGATCGCGACCAGGCCGGCGATGACACCCGACGCAGCGCCGAACGTTGTCGGCCTGCCGTCGCGGATCCGCTCGACGGAGATCCACCCCAGCATTCCGAGGCAACCTGCCACCAGCGTGTTAAGGAAGACCGCGGATGCCAACCCGTTGGCGGCGAGGGCGGAACCGGCGTTGAACCCGAACCAGCCGAACCACAGCAATCCGCAGCCAAGCAACACGAACGGCAGGTTGTGCGGGCGCATGGCGTCTTTCTTGAAACCGATGCGAGGGCCGAGCACCAGGGCCAGCGCCAACGCCGACATGCCGGAGACGATTTCGACGACCAGGCCGCCTGCGTAGTCGAGCGCCCCGAGCTCGAACAGCCAACCGCCCGGAGCCCACACCCAGTGCGCCACCACCGCATAGACGGTGACCGTCCACAGCGGTACGAAAACCATCCAGGCCGCGAACTTGGCGCGGTCGGCGATCGCACCGCTGACCAATGCGGCAGTGACGATCGCGAACCCCAGCTGGAAGGTGGCGAACAACAATTCGGGAACCGGTCCCCGGGCGGTGTCCGGGTTGATGCCGAGCATCCCGATGTGGGAGAGGTTGCCGACGAGTCCGCCACCACCGTCCTCGGAGAAGGCGACGGTGTAGCCGACCAGCAGCCACGCGACGGTCACCAACGGGATCGAGATGAAGCTCATCATGATCATGTTGAGCACGCCGGTGCTGCGGACCATGCCGCCGTAGAAGATCGCAAGACCTGGCGTCATCAACAGGACGAGCGCTGTGCTTGCGAGCAGCCATGCGGTGGCGGCTGGATCGATCGCGTCCAATTCGGGCTCCCTCCGGATCGGAGAAGAGCATATGTTTCACGTTGCCGCGGTGTTACCAAACCCTCACCGTCGGCCGCGGGGCCGGATCAGCCGGACTTGATGAAGTTCTGATACGAACGCGACGGGGTCGGGCCGCGCTGACCTTGGTACTTGGAGCCGGCCTGCGCACTGCCGTACGGGTGCTCGGCGGGGCTGGTCAGCCGGAGCAGGCACAGCTGTCCGATCTTCATTCCCGGCCACAGCGTGATCGGCAGGTTCGCGACGTTCGACAGCTCGAGGGTGATGTGGCCGGAGAAGCCGGGGTCGATGAAGCCTGCGGTCGAGTGGGTCAGCAGGCCGAGCCGGCCGAGCGACGACT
>JAVRPX010000446.1:0-3302 GCA_032161985.1 Mycobacterium sp. | reverse complement strand
CCCGCAACGTCCACGACGCGTTGGTATAACCGATGCACCAGGCGACATTCGGCACGTCCTCGAGCAGAAACTCCTTGTACACAAACCTCTCGGTGGGCTTGATCTCGGCGCCGTCGACGCTGAGTGCGATGCCACCCAACGCCTGCAGCTGCAGACCAGTAGCCGTGACGATCACGTCGGCGTCGATCCGCTCGCCAGACCGCAGCACGACACCCTTGGCATCAATGTGGTCGATGTGATCGGTAACCACCTCGAGCCGACCCTCGCGGATCTCGTTGTAGACGTCGTTACTCAGAATCAGGCACAACCGCTGGTCCCAGGGGTTGTAGCGGGGTTTGAAGTGGACATCGACCGGATAGCCTTCTGGCAGATTGCGTTTGGCTCCGCTGCGGATCAGCCACTTGCTGAACCTAGGCGCCTTGCGCGCGACGAAGTACATGAGCACGTGGATGAACGCGTTTCGGAACCTGACCACCGAATGGGCAATCCTGCGTGGCAGCACTTTTCGGATCGCCTGAACCATCGGGTCGATCCGTGCCATCGACATCATGTATGTCGGCGACCGCTGCAACATGGTCACGTGCCCTGCCTTTTCGGCAAGCGCTGGAATCATGCTCACCGCGGTGGCTCCGCTGCCGATCACCATCACCCGCTTGCCGGCGTAGTCAAGGGATTCCGGCCAGTACTGCGGGTGCACCACATCGCCGCTGAACTGATCGATGCCAGGGAACTCGGGCGTGTAGGGCTCGTCGTAGTTGTAGTAGCCCGTGCCGAAGAACACGAACCGGCCCCGGTATGCCTTTGTCTGACCGTCCTGTTCGGTCTGCACGGTCCAGGTGTCGGTCGTCGAATCCCAATCTGCTGACAGCACGTGGGTGTTGAACCTGATGTGCTCGGCGATGCCGTGGTTGTGGGCCGCGTCCGTCAGGTATTCGCGGATGTGTTCACCATCCGCGACGTTCTCCGGCCGGGTCCAGGGCTCGTAGGGGAGGCTTAGCGTGAAGATATCGCTGTCGGACCGGATGCCCGGATACCGGAAGAGATCCCAGGTCCCGCCGATCCGTTGGCGCCGTTCCAGCACGGTGTAGGACAGTTTCGGGTTCTTCTCGTGGATGCGGTACGCGGCGCCGATCCCGGAAATCCCTGCGCCGATGATCAGCACATCGGAGTATTCGGTCTCGTCCACGGTCATCTGGAATCCCCTTTGGTCCGTCCGAGTACCACGATAGGGGCTCAACCGTTGAGCGCGTCAACGATCGCCGCGAGAGACTCCACCGCGATCGGGCCAGGCTGGTAGACGCAGATCCGGTCGGAGATGCCCTCCACACGGTCGCGGATATGAGCGGCGATCTCGCCGGGACTGCCGCAGGCCGCGATGGTGTGCAGGATGTCGTCGCTGATCAGTCGCCCCATGTCTTCCCAGCGACCGTGCTTGGATAGCGCGTTGAGCTCGGGCTGCAGGTCGCCCCAGCCGTGCACGTCCAGGACCGCGCGGTACGCAGGCGTCGACCCGTAGAACGCCAGCAGCCGACGGGTGGCGGCGTGGTCTGGATCTTCTCGGCTGCCCGTGGACACGATGATTTCCGGAACGACGGCGAAGTCGGCCGCGTCGCGTCCGGCGGCCGCCAAGCCCTCCCGAATCGCAGGCATCGTCGCCTCGTGCAGGAACCGCTTCGAGCCGAACGGCATGACGAGCAGACCGTCGGCCGTCTCCGCGGTGGCCCTGGTCAACCGCGGCCCGAGCGCGCCGACGTAGATCGGCGGCGGACCGTATGGGTTGGCGCCGGGGCTGAAGGTCGGGGTCATAAGCGTGTGCCGGTAGTACTGCCCACGAAAATCGAGGCGCTCGCCGGAGTTCCAGGCCGCAAAGATGGCCCGCAGTGCACGCACCAGTTCCGTCATCCTGGCGACAGGCCGGTCGAATTCCGCGCCGAACCGCTTCTCGATCTGCGTCCGCACCTGCGTGCCGAGGCCGAGCGTGAACCGCCCTTTTGTCAGCAACTGCAGGTCGTTGGCCTGGTGCGCGAGGTGAATCGGGTTGCGGGGAAACGCGATAGCGACGTTGGTCATCAGGTCCAGGCCCTCGACCGCGGCGGCCAACGCCAGCGGGGTGAACACGTCGTGCGGCCCCTCGAACGTGAAGACGCCGCTGGCGCCGGCCTCCCGCAGCACGTGCGCCCGGTCGATCGCATCAGTCGGCCCGAACAGCGCCGTCATTACCTCCACGGCGTGAGAGCCTAGTCGCGTGACCATCCCAGCCAATGCGGACGTCGTAGTCGTGGGTGCCGGGTTCGCGGGGTTATCGGCGGCCCGTGACTTGGTACGGCTCGGCCACGATGTCGTTGTCCTCGAAGGCCGCGATCGTGTCGGTGGACGCTCGTCGACGACGACGATCGCGGGCACTCCCGTCGACCTTGGCGGCACGTTCGTCGGGCCAACCCAGGACGCCGTGATCGCGCTGGCAGCCGAGTTGGGCTGCGAGACCGTGCGGACCCACAGCCGTGGCAAGAACCTGATCCGGTGGCGCGGTCGTACCCGGTCGTATCGCAGCACGATCCCGAAGTTGTCCATGATCGAGCTGCTCGACGTCTCCCGGATCCAGTGGCGATTCGACCGTGTGACCCGACGGGTGCCGGTGCAGCAGCCGTGGACGTCGCCGATCGCCGACCTCCTGGATTCCAAGACTCTCGACCAGTGGCTGCGGTACGTGCACGCAAGCGCGTCGACGCGCGATCTGATGGCGATCATGGCCAGGGTGACATGGGGTTGCGAACCCGAAGAGGTGTCGATGCTGCACGCGGTCCGCTACGTCAAGGCCGCGGGCGGGCTCGGACGCATGCTCGACGTCGAGGGCGGCGCCCAGCAGGACCGCTTTCCCGGTGGCACGCAGCAGATTGCGTTGCGGATCGCCGAAGAGCTGGGCCCGCAGGTCGTGCTCGATGCGGTGGTGCGCAGGATCTCACGCGGTTTCGACGGCACGCTCACGGTCGGATGCGACGGCGGCGACGTCACCGCCAAGGCCGTAATCGTGGCGATCCCACCCGAACACCGAGCCGGGATCGAATTCGATCCGGCATTGCCGCCCGAGTACGAAAAGCTCACCGAGCACTGGCCGCAGGGCAACCTGAGCAAGGCATACGCCGCCTACGAAACACCGTTCTGGCGAGCGAACGGCTGCTCCGGCGAGGCGCTTTCGGACGAGGGGCCGGTCTTCATCACCTTCGACGTCAGCCCGAGCGACGACGGGCCGGGGATCCTGCTGGGCTTCACGGATGCGCGCACGTTCGACCCGCTCTCCCCTG
>JAVRPX010000445.1:0-9863 GCA_032161985.1 Mycobacterium sp. | reverse complement strand
AAGCAGGTGGAGGCCGCAACACGGCCGGGACAGCTCGACAGGGACGAGGATCCCGTTGACGCGGTGATTTGCGCATACGTCGCGCTCTACCAGTTTCACCGGCCGGAGGACGTCACCATCTACGGCGACTTCGAAACCGGTTACATCGTGACGCCGTCGCCGTCCGGAGAGGTCGTCCCGCAGCGACGTGGGAGCCGCAGCTCGCTGGAATCTCGGCTGATCCGCGCGATGGAACTACTCGAAGACGTCCAACGTGAACTCGTCGCGATCCGGGAGGCGCTCCGCTAGTCCGGCGCCGAGCCAAACTGAAGTCGAAGCCTTTGAAGAAGTTCGCCGAGAACGTTCGAGCCGCCGTCGACGCCGACGTGATGCCTGAACACATCACCACGAACGTGATCAGGAACGTCACGAACTGAATGCCAAAAGCGAAGTGTGCAAACGTCAGCGCGAGCATTTCGCGCGTCCCGCGCCTTCGATCAGACCGGTGCGACTCTCTCGTCGATCGGCGCGAGCACGTCGATGACATCGACCAGGGTCGCGCGGGCGGTCGCTCGTGGACCGTCGCCATCGCCCACCAGCGATGCCACCACCGCGCCGTCGACGGCGCACACCAGCGCGGTGAGCAGTTCGGCGCGCACCGCGCGGCCGGACCGCTCGACGACCTCGACCACCGCGTCGGTGCGCTGTTGCAGAATCTGGCGCTGGATATCGCGCAGGCCGGGCTGACGCGCGCAGGCGATGTAGCGCTCGTAGCGGGAGATCAACTGCTCGGTGACCCGGAGTCCAGTGGCCTCGCCGACCAGCAGGTCCACCAGCACGTCGGCGGTCGACTCGGTGCCTCGACGCCGCCGGGACAGGGTCGCCACCCGTGCCCGCAACTGCTCGGCCTCACGCACACCGGCATACTCGACGGCCTTTTCGATCAGGTCATCGAGCGACGAGAAGTAGTACGTCGTCGACGCCAGCGGCAGACCCGCACGGCGGGCGACGGCCCGGTGCCGCACTGCGTCGAAGCCGCCTTCGCACAGCAGATCGGCGGCCGCGCTGACCAGCGCATACCGTCGACGTTCTCCCTTTGGAGTGACCGCTGCCGTCACCTCTTGCATGCTGCCAGTCAGGCAGTTGCGGCATTGCGCTTTCGGCCAATCATCAGGCTTTACTCAGGGAAGTCGGAAGTGGCTAACAATTGGCTGGGCCGTGGGTCGAAAAAGCGAGCCAATCGCCGATGGCATGATGGCGCGCATGCCCGAACTGAGCCGCCGCGCCGTTCTGCGTCTCGGTGTCGGCGCTGCCGCGGGGGCCGCCGGCGCCTACGCGTTGGGCTCAGCGATGCACGCGCCATCCACATCGGTTGCCGGACCGCAGGTGTCGATGACGAGTGCGGGCGCACCGCTGGCACCGCCGCCACCGTTGGAGCCTCCGACCGCAGCGGCGCCGACGTACATCGACGGCTCGTTCGTATCGGCGGCCCGTGGCGGCGTCCCAACCAATTGGGCGATCGCCCGTCCGCCGGGCCAGACGGCTGCGCTGCGTCCGGTGATCGCGCTGCACGGCAAGGGTCAGGACGCCGCAGGCGTGATGGCAGGCGGTGTAGAGCAGGGCCTTGCCCAAGCGGTTCAGGCAGGCATCCCGCCGTTCGCGTTGGTCGCGGTCGACGGCGGCGGAGGCTACTGGCACAAGCGGTCCTCCGGCGAAGATTCCGGCGCCATGGTGCTGAACGAACTGATCCCGATGTTGGGTTCGCAGGGACTCGACACGTCACGCGTCGGGTTCCTCGGCTGGTCGATGGGCGGCTACGGCGCGCTTCTGCTCGGCGCGAGGCTCGGCCCGGCGCGCACCGCGGCGATCTGCGCGGTGAGCCCGGCGCTGTGGACGTCCTCCGGCGCGGCAGCGCCGGGCGCGTTCGACGGCGCCGACGACTACGCGGCGAACAGCGTATGGGGCCTGCCGCAACTCGGCTCCATTCCGATCCGGATCGATTGCGGCGACAGCGATCCGTTCTACTCGGCGACCAAGCAGTTCATCGCCCAGCTGCCGAGGCCGCCTGCGGGCGGCTTCTCCCCCGGCGGACATGACGGTGGGTTCTGGAGTTCGCAGCTGCCTGCCGAGATCGCCTGGATGGCGCCGCTGTTGACGGCCTAGACGCTGATTCGGCCGTCGGCGGCGGCAAGCCCGATATCCCCGCGAAAGTGGCTGCCCGGTAAGCGAATCGACTTGATCAGCGTATAGGCGGCCTCACGGGCGGCGGTCAGGTCGGCGCCGGTTCCGACGACCGAAAGCACCCGCCCGCCTGAGGAGACGATCGCGCCGTCGTCGCGTCGCGCGGTACCGGCATGCAGTACACCGTCGGCTTCGGCGCCGACGATCACGTCGCCCACCCGCGGGCGGCCCGGGTAATTCTCCGCGGCCAGCACCACCGTCACGGCGTCGCCGTCTCGCCAGCGCAGCGGCGGCTGGTCGGCCAGCTGACCCGTCGCGGCGGCACGCAGCAGTTGTCCGAGCGGGGTGTCCAGCAGCGCAAGCACGGACTGCGTCTCCGGATCGCCGAAGCGGCAGTTGAATTCGACCACCGCCGGTCCCCGCGAGGTGATCGCCAGCCCGGCGTACAGCAGACCAGAGAACGAACTGCCCCGGCGAACCATCTCGGCCGCAACGGGTTTCACGACATCGTTGACAATCTGCGATAGCACGTCGTCGGGTAGCCACCGCAGCGGTGCGTAGGCGCCCATGCCGCCGGTGTTGAGCCCGGTGTCGTTGTCACCGACCCGCTTGAAGTCCTGCGCGGGCAGCAGCGGCACCACGGTCTCACCGTCGACGATGCTGAACAGCGACACCTCGGGCCCGTCGAGAAACGATTCGAGCAGCACCGGGTGGCCGGCGTCGAGCAGGCTGGCGGCGTGCGCACGGGCCGCGTCGCGGTCGGCGGTCACCACCACACCCTTGCCTGCGGCCAGCCCGTCGTCCTTGACCACCCACGCCGGATCGCCCGCCGACGGCCCGAACCGGTCGAGCGCCCCGTCGAGGTGTGCCGGATTGTCGATGATCTCGCTGGTCGCCGTTCGCACCCCGGCAGCGGTCATCACATCCTTGGCGAACGACTTCGACCCTTCGATACGCGCGGCGTCCTTCGTCGGGCCGAAGCAGGCGATGCCCGCGGCGCGCACCGCGTCGGCGACGCCGAGGACAAGCGGCACCTCGGGTCCGATGACAACCAGGTCGGCACCGATTTTCTGAGCCAGGCCGGTGACGGCCTCGCCCGAGGTGATGTCGACCTCGTACTGGTCGGCGATGATCGCGGTCCCGGCGTTGCCAGGCGCAACGGCCAACTCCTCCACCTCGGGGTCTTGCCGCAGCGCCAGCAGCAACGCATGTTCACGGGCTCCGGATCCGATCACGAGGACGCGCACAGGGTCACCCTAACCGGCTCAGATGCCCCTGAGGCGAACCGAAAGACACGTCACACAGCCCTCGAGCTTCTCGAACTCGCCTATGTCGACGGGCACCGGTTCATAGCCGCGTGACCGCATCAGCGCGGCGGTCTCTACAGCGCCCGATGACATCAGCAGCTTTCCGTCGCCGAGCAGGACAACGTGGGCGCCCGGCTCCTCGGGCGCAGGCAGGAACACCTCGAAGACCGACGAGTCGTCCACCACCGGTTCGTAACCGATGACGGTGCCGTCCGGTAGCGCGGTCACCGCCGACTTGAGGTGTAGCGCCCTGGTCAGCGGAATCGCAATCACCGTCGCGCCGAACGGCGTCAGGTACTCGGACAACTGGGCCATCCCGTCCGCGTTGGTGCGTCCGGACTGTCCGACGTAGACCCTTCCGCCATGCTTCAGTACGTCACCGCCGTCGAGAATTCCGGGCGCCTCGATGTGTGCGATGCGATAACCCAACTGAGCGACAGCTTTCTCGGTGCCCTTGGTCTCCGACCTCCGCTCGATAGCACCGGAACGCCCGATGACCGCAAGATCGCCGTACACGACGACAGTGTCTTCGACGAACACGCTGTCGGGACAGTCCGGCGCGGGCTCGACCTCGGTCATCCCCCAACCGGCATCGACAAAGGCCCGTACGTAGCCCTCCCACTGCTTCATCGCGATGTCTGCGTCGACGGCCGACCGTTCAATGTGGGTGAGCAGTCCTTCGGCCAAGCGCGGGCTGGGCCTGCGCACCAATGCCTTCTTGGCGTGCACAGTCCGATCGTACGGTCGACCACCAGCCGATTCGGCCATACACTTGACATCGCGGTGTATGGTCTAGCTATGGCGCAGACCACATGTCCGTTTGGGCAGGGATATGACTTCACCGACCCCGATGTCTTGCTCAAGGGCATCCCCGTCACCGAGTTCGCCGAGCTGCGCAAGACCGCGCCGGTGTGGTGGAACGAGCAGCCTGAGTCGTTCTTCGACGACGGGGGCTACTGGGTGATCAGCCGTCACGAGGACATCAAGTCGATCTCGCGCAACGGCGACCTGTGGTCGACCAATCGCAAGGGCGCCGTCATGCGGCTGCCCGAGGGCACCACACCCGATCAGCTCGAGCTGACCAAGGCGCTGCTGATCAACCACGACGCGCCCGAGCACACCCGGCTGCGCAAGATCGTGTCGCGCCTGTTCACTCCGCGGTCGGTCGCCACGCTGGAGGAGAAGCTTGCCGTCGCCGCCCGCGAAATCGTCCGCGCTGCAGCCGAAAAGGGGTCCGGCAACTTCGTCGACGACGTCGCGATGAAGCTGCCGCTGCAGGCTATCGCCGACCTGATCGGCGTGCCCGAGGCCGACCGCGAGAAGTTGTTCCACTGGACCAACGCGATCATGAACACCGACGATCCGGACTTCGCCGAGGATCCGATCGCCGCGAACGCCGAGCTCATGGGCTACGCCTACAACATGGCCGAGGAGCGTCGCCGCTGCCCGGCCGACGACATCGTCACCCGCCTGATCGAGGCTGACATCGACGGCGAGTCGCTCGGTGACGTCGAGTTCGCATTCTTCGTCATCCTGCTCGCGGTAGCCGGGAACGAGACGACCCGCAACGCGATGACACACGGTATGAACGCTCTCCTCGAGAACCCGGACCAGTGGGAACTGTTCAAGCGTGAGCGGCCCGAGACCGCGGCCGACGAAATCGTCCGATGGGCCACGCCCGTGCACTGCTTCCAGCGAACGGCGTTGGCGGACACCGAGCTCGGTGGCGTCACGATCCGCGAGGGCCAGCGTGCCGGCCTGTTCTACAGTTCGGCCAACTACGACGAAGCGGTGTTCGACAAGCCCTTCGCATTCAACATCCTGCGCGACCCCAACCCGCACCTGAGTTTCGGCGGCAACGGCGCGCACTACTGCATCGGCGCCAATCTTGCCCGCATGGAGATCAAGCTGATCTTCAACGAGATCGCCGACCAGATCCCCGACATCGCCAAACTGTCCGAGCCCCAACGACTTCGGTCGGGGTGGCTCAATGGGGTCAAGGACCTGCAGGTCTCCTACCAGGGCTGACGAACTGGCTGACGTACGATTCGCTCGTGCGCACCCATGGGTGGTCGGGATCGGCGCCCGCAACCGACGAGGAAGCGATCTCGCGGATCCTCGACGCGGCGGGCCAGGCCGTCGACGCGCAAGGCGCCGACTTCTCCATCGCCGACGTCGCACGCAGTCTTGGCGTCACGCGACAGACGGTCTACCGGTATTTCCCGAGCACCGATGCATTGCTCGTGGCGGCGGCCGTGCATGCGGCCAGCGGGTTTCAGGACCGGTTGGCAGCACACCTGCGGGGGATCACTGAGCCTGCCGATGCGGTTGCCGAGGCTGTGGCGACCACCCTTGAGTGGTTGCCGGAGGACAAGCATCTCGGATTGCTCCTGATGCCTGGGCGCCCCAACCCGCACACCGAGTCGGTGACGTCGGACGTCGCGCAGGACTTCGCCCGCTCGATGCTGCGCCAGTTTGACATCGACTGGGCGGCAGCGGGTTTAAGCGATGGCGAACTCGACGAGCTGGCCGAGCACCTGCTGCGGATCATCCAGTCGTTCGTCGTCGACCCCGGCAGGCCGCCGCGCCGCGGCGTGGAACTTCGCGAGTACTTGCGCCGTTGGGTGGGCGCCGCCCTGCTCCGCTGAGTGCTACTGGTCCCGCGAAGCCAACCCCGGCGGGGCCGAAGCGAGGGCGCGGTGAATCGCATCCGCGAGGGCCAACGCGGTTTCTTCGGTCAACTCCAGCGCCACCCGCGCCGACGGACCCAGCGCGGGGTTGAGCACATCGATGTTCACCGTGTGGCCGTACAGCGCATGCACGGGATGGTCGACGTACACGGTCGCCTCGGTGGCGCCAAACCAACCCTTGGCGCCCTTGCCACTGCCTTCGACGCCGATCTTCTCAGTCAGGTACGTGCACATGTCAGCCCGCCACCAGCTTGCCGAAGAAGTCGTTGATCCGTTGCCAGCCGTCGATTGCGGCCTCAACGCGGTACGCGGGCCGGTCCACCGAGAAGAAGGAGTGCCCGGCTCCGTCGTAGGAGTGGAACTCGTGTTCCTTACCCAACCGGGTCAGCTCGCCATCGAGCGCGGCAACCGATTCCGGGGACGGGTAGCGGTCGTCTTTTCCGAATAGTCCGAGGAGCGGGCAGCTCAGGTTCGGCGCCAGTCCGAGAATCGGCTGCATGGCGCGCGGAATGCCTTCCGGCGGGTCTTCGACGACGAAGGCGCCGTAGCAGTCGACCGCGGCATCCAGCTGCAGCGAGCAGGCGGCCAGGAACGCATGCCTGCCACCCGAGCAGTGTCCGATCACGCCGATCTTTCCGTTGGCGCCTTCCAACCCGCGCAGGTACTCGATGGCGCCTGCGACGTCGCCTACAAGGCGGTCATCGGGCACACCACCGGCGGCGCGTGCGGTGGCCGCAGCGTCATCGGGGTCGGCGCCCGGCGCCTCCCGCCAGTACAAGTTCGGGCAGATTGCGTTGTAGCCCTCGACGGCCAACCGCCGCACGAACTCCTTGGTTTCCCGGTCGTAGCCTGGCATGTGGTGAATCCACACGATGCCGCCACGAGAGCCAGGTGTCAGCGGGACCGCGCGATACGCCTCGATCTCGTCTCCGCCCTGCCCCGTGATGGTTACCGTCTCGGCGAGAATTGCGTCTGCACTTGTTGAGGTCGCCACGTCTCTCCTCTGTGGTAGTCGTCGGAGGGGCGACCTGCGCCGCCCTCACACCACAGTAAGAGGAAGCGACTTGCGGTCCTCGAACACCCAGGAGGCGCCGCCGCTGAACTTGCACACCCCAACTTCCGGCAATTCCTTTGCTGCGGTTTCGGTTTTGATGACCCGTACGGTCCAGTCGGACTCCGTGCCAGAGACCTCGGCACGCAGGTGTGGGTCGACCGCAGCCACGATGGCCTGCAAGGGCAGGTTCGAGACCGGGGAGACCAGCGAGATCCACGATCCGTCCTCGTATGCCGGCGAGCGGCGCACGTGCACGAAGTCCGGATCGACGTCTGCCGACACGTAGGCGGCCGGGTTGAGCAGCGGGTGCAGTTCGAGCACCCGCAGCGCGCCCTTGACTCCACCGGGGAGCTTGAGCGCCTTGTGAATCCGCTCAGCGGCCACCCCTGCGATCCCGATCAGCTGCTTGGTGCGGATCGACTTTTCGACCGACACATCACCCTTTGCGCGGGCGCGCACCGCGAGCGTGAACGACAGCACCAGCAGGTGCATCTGCAGGCAGACCTCGTCGGCAATCCTGACCAGCGCCGAATGCGAGAACGCTCCGAAGTCGACGTCGGATAGCAGGGCCCCCGAATAGTCCGCCATGCCTTCGTCGTTCGGGTCGACGGCATCCAGTTCGGTGTGGTGGGCGCGACTCGCTCCCACGATGTCCATCGCCGGGATGAACGGCACGTCGGGGTACGACTCGTCGATGATCACCGTCCACGCGCAATGCGGGTGACGGTCGGATGGCGTCCTTGGCGGCCGGTGAATCGGGCGCACCTGGGTCTTGCGGTTGGTGGCCAGCGCCGTCGCATCGAAAGTCGGGTCTTCGATGTCGTGGCACATCCCGTGGACGTAATCCTCGCCCATCGGCTCGACGTCCATCAGTGCACCGCAGTGATCGAGGTGGAACTCGCCGTGCCAGCGGTCATGCACGGTATAGCGGAAGTCCATGAACTGTGGCGGCGCGCCAATGTCGAGCTGCAGCCCCTTGAAGATGGTGATGACGTCGACGCCCTCGTACTTCAGCGCCTTCTGCATCCTTTTGGTATAGAGCGGGCTGGACGCGGCCCATTCCTCGATCGCGATCTGCAACATCTCCTCACGGCCGAATTCGGATATGCACCAGGCCATTCCGGAGCGGTCGATGAGCTGCCCGATCAGCAGTAACTCGGGTACCAGGATCGTCAGCTCGTCGCGCGAAAGCGCGGCATATCTACTCATCATCGAGTGTCTTTCCGGTACTCATCTTGACCGCCGCGTTGACGTTCGCCTTCTTATCTTCGCCCGCACCGGCTTTGGCGGCCTTCTTGCGCTTGCCAGCGACGCGCCCGACGGCCCCGTTGAGTCCCGAACCGAGAGGAAAGCCGACGTAGTGCGTGAGGAAGATCGCCATCTCTTTGAGCTCGTCCTCGGTGAGCTCCTCGTTCGCGAGTGCGGCGTTCACCTGGACTTCTGTCAGGTCCTGCAGCCCGAGTGCGGTCACCACGGTCAGCGTCATCAGCCGCTTGTCGCGCATTGAGAGGCCAGGGCGGGTCCAAATCGAGCCGAATAGGTGATCGACCGTGAGATCGAAGAATGGATCGCCTTCCATGTTCGGCATCTCCCACGAGTAGACCTCGTTCATCTTCCCGAGGCCCTTCTTGCGCAGCTCGTCCATGCTCACTCCTTCGTGGTCGACGCGCTATGTGGCACACCGAGCCCGGCGGCCAGGTCGCGCAACGCTATTTCGGCCAGGGGCAATTCGACTCCGGTGGCCTCGCCGAGTCCGAGCGCCAACCGCAGGTCCTTCTCGGCCAGCCCTCGGGTGTGTACGAACATGTCGTGCACGAAATGGTCTGGTGCTAGCGGCTTGGTGTCGTCGCGGACCATGATCGCGCCGGGCCCGCCGCTCTGCGCGTCACTATGCCGCACCACCCGCCCCAGCTTCTGCAGGTCAAGCCCCGCCGCCTCCGCCAGCCTCTGCGCCTCGCACGCAGCGGCGAAGCCGATGTAGGTCAACATGTTGCGGGCCAGCTTCATCCGGGTGCCCGCCCCCGGCCCGCCGGCGCGGACCACCAACGAAGCCCACTGCTTGAACACCGGCTTGACCGCGTCGTAGGACTCATCGTCCGCGCCGACCATGACGGCCAGCTCACCCCTGTCCGCTGCGCCGGCTCCGCCGCTGACGGGAGCATCGACGATGTGGATGCCCTTGGGCCGCAACTGATCGGCGAGTTCGCCGGCGGTGCCGGGCTCGATCGTGGAGTGGATCGCGATGACCGTGCCGGGCCTGGCGTGCGCGCCGAGTTCGCCGACCACGTCGCGTACCTGCGCGTCGGTGAGCACCGTCACGCTGATGACATCGGCCTGCGCGACATCTGCCACACTGTCGGCCAGTGACGCACCGAGCTCGGCCAGCGGCGTCATCGCCTCGATGCGCACGTCGAAGACCACGAGACCACCGGGCCATTCCACGAGGCGCTTGGCCATCGGGGCACCCTGATTACCGAGGCCGATGTAGCCGAGCTTGACGCCGTCGCTCATGAGCGGATGATCTGTCCGCCGTCGACATTGAAGATCTGGCCGGTGATCCACTTGGCCTGATCCGACAACAGGAATAGACACATTCCGATGAGATCCTCGGGTTCGCCCATGCGCGACAACGGAATGCCCTTGATGATGTCG
>JAVRPX010000444.1:0-5558 GCA_032161985.1 Mycobacterium sp. | reverse complement strand
CAGACGAAACGAGCGCTCATCGAGACGGTCCCGCCGCGCGTTGTCGGTGCTACTCATGCCTATGAGCATTAGGCACAAACGACGTGGACCGCTTCCCCTCCTCAGGCCCGATCTCAGGGTGGATCGTGGGCCTGCGAGGACATGGCGCACGGGTCAGGCCTTGGCCAGCTGCTTCGACCGTTCCGCAACCGGTTCAATTCACCTGGGACGGGTCGTCATGGACACAAGTCAGCGATTTCCAATGGGACTGCATGATGCCCGACACGACGATCCAATGGAGTCCGGCCCGAGCCGACGTGCGCTACACGCCCCAACCCGACGGGACACTTTCCGGCACCATGCACACCGACATCATGAGCGGCCCCTGCCAGGGCACCCTTGACATTTACATGACGGCTGAGCGCGCTTAGGACGCAATCAGGGAGGCCCGTCCCACCTTGAGCGGACGGATGATCGGCGGCATACCTCGCCACTCGACGTCGTCGGCTGCGACAGTGAAGCCGCAGTTGCGCATCAGGTCCACAGTCGGACGGTTGCAGCGGCAGCCGCCTGCGAAGCCTCGCCACGGTCGGAGCAGATAGTCCTGGCACGCCGCAAGGAACCGCGAGCTCGCGCGCACGTGTTCGATGAACAGCAACTTCCCGTTCGGGCGAAGCACGCGCGCGATCTCGCCGAGCGCGCGTTCGGGGTTGTCGACGGTGCAAAGGACGAGCGTCGAAACGACAGTGTCCACGGACGCGTCTGATAGCGGGAGCCGCTCCGCAGGTGCATCGATGATCCGCGCGACGCCCGCGTACCGCTGAAGGCGACGCGCGAGCCTGCCGCGCATCCCAGGCTCGGGCTCACAGAGCAGAAGCTCAGTGATGCCTTCGGGATAGTGCGCGATATTCAGCCCGGTCCCGGCACCGATTTCGGCGACGCGTCCGTGTGCCTCGCTCAGCAGGGTGCGTCGCCGGCGGCGCATGCCTGCCATTTCGCCGAGCCAGAGAAACGGGTCGTAAACGACGGCGAAAATCCGCAGCCACGCAGTAGACGGCGCGCTCGCCTGGAGGTCGGTGCTTGATTCGATGCTTGAGATGTCGGTCATGCCGCGAACGTACGGACAGCCCAGGGTGCGCGCATCGCTCAAGGGGGCCATCTTCTGCGAATGGCCGATTCCAGCTATCTCATAGGAGCCCGAGACGTGCGGCCTCTGCGACGGCCGCCGTCCGTGAGGTGCGACCAAGCTTGCGGCGGATGTTCGCGACGTGGCGGTGAACGGTGTGCGGGCTCAACACGAGCTGCTCCGCGATCTCGCGATCGCCGAGACCACGAGCGACGCAGGCGAGGATTTCACGCTCGCGACTCGACAGCAGGACCGATTCCGGCTCGCTCGCAGTGTGCGGCGACGGCTGCACCGGTGCCAGCGCTTCGCGGCAGGCGCGCACTACGGAGTCAATGTCACCGTGCCAGGGGAAGTGCGCGCTGCCGGGCAGCGGGATGAATGTCGCGCCAGGAATCGCGGCTGCGACCTCACGCCCGAGCCGGGACGGCACAGCGCGGTCGTCGCGACGATGCACGACCAACGCCGGCGTGCGGACGAGGGGAAGGTGCGCGCGTACGTCGAGGCGATAAACCAGCTGCAACAACGCGGCAGCTGTCTCGGCGGTCGCCGCCTCCCGCTGCAACCGTGCGAAGCGTTCGTGCTCCGCAGGGTCGGCACCGCCGAGAAACATGTCACTGAGCAGGCGCGAGCCGAGTCCCCAATGCGCACGTACCGCCGCCAAGATCGCATCCCTCACGCCCGGATCCGCGATCGCCGCGCCATCGGGATAGGACCCGTAGAGCACCAGTTGTTCGACCCGCTCTGGAAACGCTGCGGCAAATGCTATGGCGGTGCAACTCCCAGAGGAGCCGCCGATGAGCGATACCCGCTCGAGGTCAAGCTCGTCGATCAGCGTGCACAGGGTCGCGACTTCCCCTTCGAGGCTCAGATCCGACTCTGGCACAGTGCGATCCGACATGCCGACGCCAAGTCGGTCGTAGCGGATCAGGGTGAAGCCATCCGCGACTCCATCCCAGAATCGCCGAAAGCCCGCGCTCTGCCAGTCAAGTTCGAGGTGACTCACCCACCACGCCGGAGCGACGAGCGGTGGACCGTGCCCGCGCATCTCGTACGCCACGCGGCGGGCGCCGAGAGGGAGGAACCGAATCTCGGACTTCTCCAGCATCGCCACGAGCCTACGGCGGCCGCTCGAGCAGCGAACGCGAAAAAGGGACTCCACTCCGCGGCGCGCCACCACGATCTGATGCCAGACCATTCGGACCGACGCCCGCGATGACGACCTTAGTCATCAACCGGCTCTCCGGTGCTGCGCAAGCGTTATGGGAGTTCGCTCAGATGGGGTTGTCTCATCTCGGTGTTCGTGATCGCTGCTGATCCGACAACGGCAATCGTGAGTTCTCACCCCGTCGAGTCGGAATCGTCTGTGCCGTCGCTACTTTCGCTACTGGGTGAGTCGTGGTCGGAGCGGTGTTTGCCCACGTATCCGTCGTCGGTGCGGTGTCTGCCCACATAAGCGTCGGCGGAGCGATGTCTGCCAAGGCCTCCATTGGGGCTGTCTGCGTTCGGCGAAGCGCTGGCGGCTGCCGAGTGTCGCGCGTCGTTGGGATTGGTGTCCGCGTCGGGTGTCGTCCCACCAGGTGGGTTGGCCGTTTCACCCGATATCAGGCGGCTGGTTGGTGCGGGCGGGTCCGTCGCAGACGGGTCGGTCTCCGCCGGTGTGTCGACCGCGATCGCGGGAGTCGTTGTCGCCCCCAGCGATGACACCTCCGTCGACGCCATGGCCTCGGTGGTGGGGGAGCCATCTCCGGCCCGGTCAAACTCGGCCCCGGCGTCTGTGTCCTCCGGTGCTGAACCAGTCAATGGTTCGGCGGCCGCGAACGCTGTCATCTCAGTGTCGACGCTCGCGATGCGACCGTCAGTGAGGGTGCTACTCGTGACGTCAGCCGGGGACGGGTGGCTGGCGAATGATGAAGTGAAGGTAGGTGGGGGGCCACCAAAACTGAAGGCTGGCATGAAGTTGAAGGTGAAGGTGAATGGACCGATTTGGGTGGTGGTTTGCAGGCCGCCGACCCAACCAGCGGTGCCCAGGCCGACGCCGTACCCGCGATCGGCGACAAAACCGACGGTGCCGGTATTTGCGAAGAGTCCGGGTATCCCGACTACCCACTGACCGATGTCAACTGCGCGGATAGCGTCCAGCTGTCCATCGGGGAGGACGGTGCCGTTTGGGGGTTGGGCAAAGCTCATCGCTTTGAGGACATTGAGATTGAAGACGAAAGGACCGAATTGGTTCGCTGTTCGCAATATGCCGGTCACATCGGCGATGCCGCCGTCGCCGCTGCCGAAGGTGTTGTTCACGGTCCAGCCCACCGTGCCGGTACTGCTGGCCAGCCCCGTTAGTCCGGCCAGCCACGACGTCATGTTGCCGGCGTTGAAGACAGGTCGGGCGCCGGCCGGGGCGGTCGGGTCTGGGTTTTGGGTGAAGCTGATATTTCCGAGGTTGTTGAGGACGAACGTGAACGGGCCGAGTTGGTTGGCGGTTTGGACGGTGCTGGCTGCGCCCATGGCGATGCCGCCGGGGCCGCCGAAGGCGTTGTCGACTGCCCAGCCCGAGCTGGCAGTGCTTCCGCCGAGACCGGGCAACCCGATTACCCACAAGGTGATGTCACCGGCGGCGGGCGCGGTCGGATCGGCTTGTGCGCCGGCCATTCGGGCGATGACCGCTGTCGTGTGTCGGTCGATTATGGCCGCGATCGCGGCTGACAAGTCGGCAGGAGTGGCCAGCGTTAATGGGTAGAACGTCGCAGCCGGTCCACGACCGTTCTCGACGAGCGCTGCGAGCAGTGGGTTGGGTGTCGCCGCATTGCTTGCGGCGCTGAGTTGGACTTGTGTCGCGTCGGCGCTTCGAGGGGACGCAAGCAAAGTGCCGACCACGGCGGTGACCCCGACTATTGCCGCGGTGGCCGCGAAGCGCGGATGATCTGCCGGTCGTTGTGTCTGATGGCGACGGCGATTACGTGGTCGACTCGTCGGCACCTTGATCTCCGACTGAGTTCGGCGGCTAGAAGCGCTCAGGGAAGTACTCGCTGCGACAAGTACATCGCCGGAACTGATTTGGGGGCGGACTTCACGGCGCAGCTTGCGGTGTCGGCCGTCGTGGATCGGCCGGAACGCCGGCACGTTGATATCGGACGGGGCAGGCGGCGCAGAAACGGCCACCATTGCGGTCCCTCCCACGGCTGCTAATCCGGCAACCACGTACGACCCCAGTGCGTTATGCGATCGCCGGTGCCGGCCACAGCGATGGTTACCGCGTGTCGAAGAATGCCGATTCATGAGAGCCTCCACGCGACAAGAGTTCGATAAAACAACGGTACGCTGACGCGGAAGTAAAATTCAAGAGCAAAGAACGGCGACATTTCAAGATCGAAATGCACGTGTTTCGAGCAAGGCTAAAGTGGGTACGCTATCGCGCCTCTTTATCGTCCCGGATTCGCGCCGATCAGTGGCGCCGCTCTGCACATTTCAGGACCCGGGTTGTTAGCTCCCGGGCTGGAAGCCGCTGCCAGTCCGAGTGCAAGCGTATGCCCGAAGACCGAATCAGCCTAATTCACCGTCATTTCAGTTACATCACTGACACTGGGCTACTAAACTACCTCGGCCATTGCATGCACGACGCGTTGGCGGAATGGGGAGTATCGCCACAGTTACATCGATGGAACCCCATTATGTTCATTACGATCAGTTCCCGCGCCGGCCAACTTGATTTTGAAATGCGCACCGACTAGTGAGAAACCTTCAACCAGGTAGCCCTGGTCGCGCGGCGACCCAAAGCAACGAGTGGCCTGCAGAAACCACTGTCAAGCATCAGCCGAAACACTGTCGCCCATCACCCGAAGACGAAATGTCCAGCATCAACCGAGGTAATACACCTCTGAAGTGGGGCTCTGAAGTGGGGCGGGCGGGGAACCCGCGACCAACGGATTACCAATGGTGCGCTCGCGGCGATACCGGTTGGCGCTTGTCTTGCCTTGTCTAACAACGGATTTAGTCGCCTGACCCGTCCCGCGGCGACCCGGTACATCCGGTCGATTCCCGGTCATTCACGGTGAATAAGCGGCAACGACTTCGAACCCACCACCGCAACGAAGTTGGACAGCCGGCACGAGCCTAGCGCTCGTCAACGGAGTGCGGTCGGCCCTCTTCGCGTTCGCCGAACCGACTGCAGGAATAGGACTCGCCCACGTCGACCTCGGCAGTATGTTGCTCATCGTGGGTGAGAGAAAGCTGTTAGCCAACGGCCGGGGCCGCTGGCTGGCACTCCTGGCATCGATGGTCTTCTCCGCCGCCCTGCTCTACGCCCAAGGCTCAGAGCACGCACAAGGCAGCCAACCCCCGCTCCGCGCCGCGAACCCACCACCGACCCCAACAGTTCAGGCTTCTCCACCAGCCGCCACGCCGTACGTTGCGAGTCCTGCCGAGGTGGACAAGTTGGCGGCGAACGCGCCCGCTG
>JAVRPX010000443.1:0-6367 GCA_032161985.1 Mycobacterium sp. | reverse complement strand
CAAGACCCACCAGCGACAACACCCAGTTGAGGATGCCGTTGGTGGGATCGAGAATGGTGGTCTTCCAGATCAGCGCCCCCGCAACGGGTGTGATCAGGAAGGGCGTGATCAGCAGCGTCCGCACGACCCCGCGGCCCAGGAATGCCCGATCCAACAGCAATGCGAGCAACAAGCCGAGCAACGCCGAGACGAGAACGACGACCACGATCAGGATGACGGTGTTGAGGCCCACCCGCCAGAACTGGCTGTCCTTCGCGACCGTGATGTAGTTCTGCAGTCCGACGAACTGCCGTGACCCGGGCCGAACCAGGTTCCACGACAACGTCGAGTAGTACAGGGTGAACAGGAACGGGATCTGTGTCACGACGATCATGAAGATCAGCGCGGGCAGCAGCGGTCCACGCCTGCGCCATCCTTCGGCGCGACTCACGCCGGTGTCCTGGGCTTCCCGGATCTTGCGGACCCGTTCCGCCACTGCCGCCTGACTGGCGTCTGACTCGGTATCGACAGTAAGAGTCATCACTTCTCCTGGTATGTCTTGCCGACGACCTCGGCGTATTGCTGTGCTTGGGCAAGCGCGTCGTCGACGGACTTCTGTCCGGCGATCGCTGCACTGATCTGCTGGCTCACCCTGGTCCCCAGATCCTGGAACTCGGGAATCCCCACGAACTGCACACCCGTGTACGGAACCGGTTTAACCGTGGGCTTATCCGGTGTCGCGTTGGTGATCGACTTCAGAGTCAGCGGACCGTAGGACTTCGAAATCGCCTCGTACTCAGGTAGTTCGGTATAGGTAGAGGTCCGGCTACCTGGTGGGACGCGGGCCCAGCCCAGCTTTTCGCCGACCAGCTTCATGTAGTCCTTGCTCGTCATCCACGAGATGAACTTCCATGCGCCGTCGGGATTCTTGGCGGCCTTGGGAATCCCCAACGCCCAGGTATACAGCCAACCCGAGTTGGGCTTCTCGACGATCGGGGCAGGCAGGTAACCGATCTTGCCCACCAGATCCGGGTAGGTCTTCGGATCCTCCAGGACCGAGACCGCCGACGTCGCGTCGTACCACATCGCCGTCTGACCCTGACCGAACAGGTTGGCGCACTCCTGGAAGCCCGTCGACGACGCGCCGAGCTCACCGGCATCGTTGATCAGGTCGACGTAGAAGTTCACGGCCTTCTTGACTTCGGGGCTGTTGAGCTGCGCGTTCCACTGCTCGTCGAACCAGCGCCCGCCGAAGGTGTTGATCACGGTGTCCAGCGGTGCCAGCACCTCACCCCAGCCCGGCTTTCCGCGCAGGCAGATGCCGGCGTCGGACGCCCCTTTCTCCTTGATGGTCTTCGCCCAGTCGGCGACTTCCTGCCACTGCGGCTGGTAGTTCGGATCCTGATTGACCTTGATCCCAGCTTGTTCGAAGAGGTCCTTGCGGTACATCAGGAAGGACGACTCGCCGTAGAACGGGACCGAGTACATGTTGCCCTCGTAAGACAACGACTTCCGCAGCGAGGGGATGAAGTCGTTCTCGTCGTAGCCCGGCGTGTTCTTCGCGTAGTCCGAAAGGTTCAGCAACCAACCGTCTTTCGCCCACTGCGGCGTCTCGAAGTTGCTGATCATCGCCACGTCGAACTCACTGCCCCCCATCGCGGTCGACATGGTGATCTTCGCCCGCGCCTGGTTCTCCGACAGCGAGATGAACTTCAGCTTGGTGCCGGGATTCTTCTCCTCGAAGTCCGACTTCAACTTCTGAGCGTCCGTCATCTGCGAGTTGGAAACCAAGGCGACGGTCACCTCGTTCTCCGACGCCCCCAAGCTGCCCGCGCCCGCGCAGCCGGAGGTCAGCACCAGACCTGCCGCGGCGAGCGCCGCCGCAAGTCGTTTCACTATTCTCGGTCTCACTTGACTTGTCTCCTCACTGAGCTAACAACCAACGGGCACAATCGATGTCGCAGACCAGCATCCTGGCCAACTTGCCGCGCAGCGCGCCGAGCGTGGCGTGATGCTTGGCTGCGCCGCTGGAGATCAGGATCGTCTTCTCGCAGCCGCCGATGTCTTCGAGCGCAACGGAGACCGCGCGCTGTTGCAGTTCGGTGTCGACGGGCGTGCCGTCGGCGTCGAAGAACCGGCCGCCGATCTCGCCCACCGCACCGAGTGAGATGAGCTCGTCGAGCATTCGGGCGTCCAGGAAGCTGCCTTCGAACAGCGTGGTCGACGTCGACACGGCGCCAACACCGAAGAGCATCACGTCGGCACGCCTACCTGCCTCGAGCGTGCGGGAGATCAGTGAGTCACTGCGCATCGAAACCACGGTCGATGGGTCTGCATATAGGGGTGCGGGAAGCCGGATCGTGTTGGCACGCAGCATATCCGCGCATCTGCCAAGGATGAACTCGGTGCCGGTCTGATACGCGGCGGTCGACATCGCACCGTCGAGTTGGACCACCGTTCGGCAGTTCGCGACGCCGGGCGACAGGGCTGAGGCCACCGCGACTTGTTCGGGGCCCCAAGTGAATCCGAGGACATCGTTGGGCGACAGCCGGCGCATCAGCAGGGCAGCGGCGCCGCGCCCTACGCTGGCGAATGCGGCGGGGCGGCCCGGGGCGCCCACATCGACTCCGTGGCCCGCGACCACCGCCTCGGTCAAGCCGTAGCGCTGCTCGAGTTCGTGTTCCTCGTCGGCGTGCAGGTCGTCACTCATGTCGGGTGGGACGACGACCTCGATGCGGACCAGGCCCTTGGCCTTGGCCCGAGCGACCAGCCGCCCGGCCGTTGGGCGGGAGACGCCGAGCCGGGACGCGATCTCGGCCTGGGTGAGGCCGTCGAGGTAGTAGAGCGTCGCGGCGCGCAGTGCGAGCCGCAGGTCTTCGGGGGTGGATGCGCGGTCTTGCGGCGTCGACACGGCACGGCCTCCGATCGTCCCGGCGACCTCGCCGTTCGACGTCGAAATGGCCACCGATCCCACCACGCATTCCTGTCAGACCCGTGAGCAATTGCTCATGAGTGCGAGTAGATGCTCATCACGCTAGCATGGAGGATGTGACGCACACAACACTTTCGCCGGATACCCAGATGCGGGCCGCTGTACTCGTCGAGCCAGGTCGGATCGAGATGGAACAACGGCCGATGCCGACGCCGGGGCACGGTGACGTGCTGATACGAGTGTCGTCGGTAGGAGTCTGCGGGTCAGACACGCATTACTACCGGCACGGCAGGGTGGGCAGTTTCGTCGTAAGACAACCATTGGTGCTCGGCCACGAGGCGGCGGGCACCATCGTCGGCGTCGGTGAATCCGTGGACCCGGAGCGCATCGGAGAGCGGGTGTCGATCGAGCCACAGCGGCCCGACCCCGAAAGTGAGGAGACCCGCAGGGGCCACTACAACCTGTGTCCACACATGCGGTTCTTCGCCACCCCGCCCGTGGACGGCGCGCTCTGCGATTACGTCACCATCGGTGCGGGGTACGCCCATCGGGTGCCCGACTCGGTGTCCGATGATTCCGCCGCCCTGTGTGAGCCGCTGTCCGTCGGCATCGCCGCGGTCCGCAAGGCCGGCGTCGATGGCGGTTCACGCGTGCTGATCACCGGCGCGGGACCGATCGGCATCATGGTGGCCCAGGTCGCCAGGGCGTACGGCGCCACCGACATCGTGGTCAGCGATCCCGACGAGTCCCGCCGCGAGCAGGCGACCGCGTTCGGCGCGACGGCGGTGCTCGACCCGACCGTCGAACCGATCGGAGATTTGGGAGTCGATGCGTTCATCGACGCATCAGGCGCGCCACAGGCCGTCGTCGACGGTATCCGCGCGGTGCGGCCGGCAGGCACCGTCGTGCTCGTCGGTTCGGGCGCCGAGACGATGGAGTTGCCGACGCAGCTGATCCAGAACCGGGAGCTGGTACTCACCGGCGTGTTCCGGTATGCCAACACGTGGCCGGCGGCGATCGCTCTAGTCGAGTCCGGTCGCGTGGACCTCGACGCGATGGTGACCGCGCGCTTCCCGCTGGAGAAGGCCGCGGAGGCCCTCGACTCTGACCACATGCCGGGTAGCGTCAAGTCCGTGGTGACGGTGTCATGAAGCTGAACAAGTCGACGCTGGCCGAGATCCCGTTCGACAAGCCGAGCTATAACCGCGACGAGATCGGAATCGGCATAGTGCATTTCGGGGTCGGTGGCTTTCACCGTGCGCACCAGGCGATGTACGTCGACCGGTTGCTGGAAGCGGGACTCGCCAAGGACTGGGGTATCTGCGGCGTCGGCGTACTGGCCGCCGACCGCAAGATGGCCGACGTGATGGCCACCCAGGACGGGCTGTACACGCTGGTGACGGAGAACCCCGACGGTAGCCGCGACGCGCGGGTGATCGGGTCGATCGTCGACTACCGCTATGCGCCCGACGACCCGGAGGGGGTCGTCGAACTGCTCGCCGCGCCGAGCACCCGGATCATCTCGCTGACCATCACCGAAGGCGGCTACAGCATCGACAACCTCGGTGACGGCGTCACCGTGTTCGGTCTGGTCGCCGACGCGTTGGCGCGACGGCGTGACCGAGGTATCGCGTCACCGACGATCGTGTCGTGCGACAACATCGAAGGCAACGGCGACGTCGCGCGGCAGGCGTTCACCACCTACGCCGAACGCGCACACCCGGGCCTTGGCGATTGGATGAGCACGAACACTCGCTTCCCGAATTCGATGGTGGACCGCATCACCCCCGTCACTACACCCGACGTCATCGCCGTGCTCGAAACCGAATTCGGCGTTGAGGACCAGTGGCCGGTGGCGGCCGAGCCGTTCACGTCGTGGGTGCTCGAGGACGACTTCTCCGACGGCCGCCCCCCTTTCGAGGAGGCCGGCGTCCTGCTGGTCGACGATGTCACGCCGTACGAGTTAATGAAGCTGCGGCTGCTCAACGCCAGCCATCAATGCCTGTGCTATTTCGCCTACCTGGCCGGCTACCGGTTCGTGCACGACGCGGCAGGCGATCCGCTGTTCGCCAAATTCCTGCGCGAGTACATGGATTCGGAGGGCACGCCCACGTTGAAGCCGGTGCCCGGGATCGATCTGCCTGACTACAAGCGCACGCTGATCGAGCGATTCGCCAACCCCGGTGTCAAGGACACCATCGTGCGGTTGTGCTTCGGCTCGTCGGACCGCATCCCCAAATGGCTGCTGCCCGTCATCCGGGCGAACCTCTCCGCGGGTGGTCCGGTCCGGCTGTCGGCGGCCACCGTGGCCAGCTGGGCGCGGTACGCAGAAGGCGTCGACGAGCAAGGCGAGAAGATCGACGTCCAGGACCAGCTCGCCGACACGCTGGTTCCGCTGGCCCGCTCACAGCTTGAGAACCCGACCGCATTCATCGAAAACGCTGAGGTTTTCGGCGATCTCGCGTCGCAGCCGCGGTTCGTCGAGGCGTACCTGTGGGCGTTGGACTCGCTGCACCGCGACGGAGCCCGCGCGACATTGGAGACCCTATTGCGCAAGGAGACAACATGACCGCGCCCGGCGCACCGCAACGGGCGCTGGTGATCGGCGAGGCGCTGATCGACGTCGTGGAGCGAGAAGGAACGGTCACCGGCGAGCACGTCGGCGGCAGCCCGTTGAACGTGGCGGTCGGACTCGCACGACTGGGTCGCGGCGTCGACTTCCTCACCCACATCGGCAACGACCCACGCGGCCGCCGCATCGTCGACTACGTTGAACAATCTGGCGTGCAATTGGTTTCGGGCAGCCTGACTGCCCAGCGCACACCCACGGCGCTGGCGACGCTGGACGCCAACGGCTCGGCGCAGTATGTGTTCGACATCGACTGGCAGCTGGCCGGGATACCCGAGGTGGCGCCGCCGATCGTCGCGCATACGGGGTCGATCGCGACGGTGCTGGAACCGGGTTGTCGGGCCGTCGCCGCCCTGCTCGACGCGTATCACCCCTCGGCGACGGTCACGTACGACCCAAACGTGCGCCCCGCGCTGATCGAGGACGACGACATCGTGCGCGGCCGCATCGACCGCTGGATCGAACGCTGCGACGTGATCAAGGCCAGCGACGAGGACATGCGCTGGATCGACCCGAACCGCTCCCCCGAGCAGATCGCCAGGACGTGGCTGAGCCTGGGCCCCTCGATCGTCGCGGTGACGATGGGCGACCAAGGAGCATTCGCGATGTGCGCGGCAGGCACCGTGCGGGTGCAGGCGCCTCGGGTGAACGTCGTGGACACCGTGGGGGCTGGCGACGCCTTCATGACGGGCCTGATCGATGCGCTGTGGGCGCTGGGTATGCTCGGCGCCGAGCGTCGCCCGCAACTGGCCGGGATCGGTCTCGACGCGCTGACCGCGGTGGTGCAGACGGCGGCGCTGTCCTCGGCGTTGACGGTGGCGCGGGCG
>JAVRPX010000442.1:0-3647 GCA_032161985.1 Mycobacterium sp. | reverse complement strand
CGGGGTGATAGACCGCCAGGATCATCGCGGAGTTGCCCGCCATCGAGAGCCCGACTGCGGCGTTGCCCTGGCTGGACACGCCCTTCTCTGACGCCAGCCATTGCGGCAGCTCGCTGGTCAGGAAGGTCTCCCATTTGTAGGTCTGGCAGCCGCTCTTGCCGCACGCTGGCGAATACCAGTCGGAATAGAAGCTCGACTGGCCGCCGACGGGCATGATGATCGACAGCGGCGTTTGGTAGAACCACTCGAACGCCGGGGTGTTGATGTCCCAGCCGTTGTAGTCGTCCTGGGCACGCAGGCCGTCCAGCAGGTAGACCGCATGGGAGCCGGTGCCCTTCTGGAACTGAATCTTGATGTCTCGGCCCATCGACGGCGACGGCACCATCAGGTACTCGACTGGTAGGCCTGGCCGGGAGAAGGCGCCTGCGGTGGCGGACTCTCCTGCTAGACCGACCACGCCAGGTAGCACGGCTGCCGCTATGGCTGCCACCGCGAACCGGCGCGCCCAATGGCCACGAATCTTGTCAACGAACCTCATAGAGCAATTCCATCCATCTTCCGGTTAACGCGTAACACGCCTTCCCCCGCGATCACTGATCGCCATACGGCACCGCAGCGGTTTCTTCACTGCGCTGTCGCGCCCGCTCGACTGAGCCCAGTACGGGTAGAGCGGACCGAGAAAATTTCAGTTGTCGCGTTGCAGTAAAACATGTGACCAGCACGTGAGGAACCCCGACTGGCGTTGACTGTCATATTCCTGTGATAAATCTGACTGACGTCTGCGTCAGTTTTCGGCGGTGTCACGGGCCGTAGGCTGCCGCTCATGGCGAGGGCCCAAACCGAGACTAACAGCCGGTTGTCCGTCGACGACTGGATCCAGGCCGGCTTCGCGATCCTGGCCGAAGAGGGCATCAAGGCGCTCAAGATCGACCGGCTGTGCCGCCGCCTTAGCGTGACCAAGGGCAGCTTCTACTGGCACTTCACCGACATCGCGCAATACCGCTCCGCCCTCGTGCAGGCGTTTGGCGAGCTGCGCGACGACGACCGCCGACATTTCGGTGAGCTTGCTGCGCTTCCACCGCGTGAACGCCTCTCGGAAATGATGTCCTCGCTGGTGAGCGCCCGCCACTGGACGCTGGAACGGGCGATGCGGGAGTGGGCCCGCACCGACGAAGACGCCGCCGCCAGCGTGCGCGCCGCCGATCAGCGTGTGCTCGCGGCGGTGCGCCAGGCTTTTCTGGACTACGGGTTCGACCCTGAGGACGCCGACCTGCGGGCCAACGCCACGTTCGCCGCAGGCATCGGCTTCCTGCACCTTGCAGGCCCGCAGCCCAGCATTCGCGCGTCTGCCCGCGAAGGCCTCCTCGAGATCATGCTCAAACCCTGAGGGCTGGGCGGCGCGGGCCCTTGCACTCCTGCCCGCCGGCGAAATTGAGATCGTGGACGTCTGGCACACCGACGGCATGCGCGCCACCGGCTCCAACGACGTCGTGATCACCGACGTGTTCGTCCCCGCCCACCGGCTGGTGCGGGTGCAGACATCTACAGCGGGACGGCGCCTGGCGCCGCACTGCACGACGCAGACACGTACCGCTGGCCGATGGTGCCCGCGCTGGCATTGCTGGCGGCGATGCCCGTGCTGGGCAGTGCCGAACGCGCGGCTGACATCTACGCCGAGCGACTGTCACAGCGTGTGCTGGCCTACGAGGGCGTCACACAGAAGGACAAACCGATCGCGCAGGCTCACCTCGCCGAGGCCAGGGTCCGGCTACGCGCGCTGCGCGGGCTGCTCGCCGACACCGTCGGTGAGATCGAAACCACGGTTGCCGCAGGCGATCCCGTGCCACGCCCAGTGCGCGGCGAGGCCTGGCGGCGGCACACATCGTGTACGAGTCGAGGGCGGTGATCGGCGACCTTCTCGAGGCGTCCGGGGCCAGCGCCCACTTCCTCGACAACCCGCTGCAACGGATCAAACGGGACATCGACGTGATCTGCGGCCACGTGGTGTTCGACTACGACACCAGCCGCGAACTGGCCGCCGCGCTCACACTGGGTATGAAGGTGTCACGAACCGCAATGGTCTAGAAAAAGGGGAATCATGGCCGACGATCTACGCGACCGGATGACAAAGCTCTTTCAGAAGAACGTCGCGAACCAGATGATGCGGTTGATGCCTTCTCAGACGCTGCTCGAGACGACGGGACGCAAGACGGGCGAACCGCGTCGCACGCCGCTGGGTGGAAGCCGAGAGGGCAATCAGTTCTGGTTCGTCTCGGAGTTCGGCGACAAGTCGCAATACGTCAAGAACATTCAGGCCAATCCGCAGGTCCGCGTCAGGCTGAACGGCAGATGGCATAGCGGCACCGCCCACCTGGTACCCGACGACGACCCGCACGCCCGACTGCAGTCCCTGCCGCAGTTCAACAGCTTCGGGGTGCGCACGTTCGGCACGAACCTGCTCACCATCCGCGTCGATCTGACCGATTGAACGTTGACCGGGCACCAAAAGTAAAACTAACATCACTTTCAGTTCTGCCGCTGTATCCCGCCAGCACCATGGCAGACCCCCGCTGGCTGGATCCGACGGTCGATCCCAACGAACGCACCCCGGGAACCTGCTATCTGGGTGATCCTCAGGTGGTGAACAACAGCCCGGTCGGGCTCCACCGGTTCTGCACCCTGCGCAGTTGGCTCTCCCAGTGGAGCTACGACGACGCCAACGGTGATGCCGTGCAGTGCGGACCTGACATCGCGGTGCCCGCCCTGGTGATCGGCAACCGGGCTGACGACGCATGCACACCGAGCCACACACAGCGGCTGTTCAGCGCGATCGGGCATCCTGACAAAGAGATGTACGAAATCCCCGGTGCCAACCACTATTACTCGGGCCCGGACCAGCGCGACAAGCTGCGCCAGGCCGTCGGTGTCTGCACGGACTGGCTGCGAAGGCACGGACTCTCGTCATGACATCCGGCCCGCTGGACGGCATCCGCGTGATCGAGGTCGGCACGCTGATCTCGGGTCCGTTTGCGGGGCGGCTGCTCGGTGACATGGGCGCCGAGGTGATCAAGATCGAACCGCCAGGGGCGCCTGACCCGTTGCGCACGTGGGGTCAAGCCGAGCTCGAGGGTCATCACTTCTTCTGGACGGTGCACGCGCGCAATAAGAAAGCTGTGACGCTCAACTTGCGCGAGGACGCCGGCCGTGCGCTGTTTCTCGACCTCGTCGAGAAGTCCGACATCATCGTTGAGAACTTCCGGCCCGGCACGTTGGAGAAGTGGAATCTCGGTTACGACGTGCTGCGCGAACGCAATCGAGGCATCATCCTGGTCCGCGTCTCCGGCTACGGCCAGACCGGACCCGAGGCACACAAGGCCGGCTACGCATCGGTCGCCGAGGCGGCCAGCGGGCTGCGGCACATGAACGGCTTCCCCGGTGGCCCACCACCGCGACTCGCGTTGTCGCTGGGCGACAGCCTGGCAGGCATGTTCGCCGCGCAGGGTGCACTGGCCGCGCTCTATCGGCGCACCGTTACCGGCGACGGGCAGGTGGTCGACGCCGCGCTCACCGAATCCTGTTTGGCCGTCCAGGAATCCACCATTCCGGACTACGACGTCGGTGGTGTGGTGCGCGGCCCATCGGGCACC
>JAVRPX010000441.1:0-8114 GCA_032161985.1 Mycobacterium sp. | reverse complement strand
ATGGATGGCGGACTCGTCAACGACGTGCCCCACAAGTGACCTGCGCGTAACCCACCGACCCGGGTCAGGCCGGTGCAAGACTTCAGCCATGCACGAGGTCGACCAAACCACTGAGCAGATGGTGCGCAGCGTGCTCGCCTACGCCGAGAACCGGCTGCGGATGAATCCCGTGCCACTCGACAAGGGTGTACTGGCCGCCGACGAGCTATACGAACGGCTCGACGGCGTGATCCGCGAGAGGCCGCGTCCACCCGACGAGGTGCTCGGCGTCTACACCTCGGTGATCGCACCGAGCGTGATCTCGGCCGACAGCCCGCGGTTCCTCGGCTTCATCCCGGCCGCACCGACCAAGGCCAGCCTGCTGTTCGACATGCTGGTGTCCTGCGCCTCGATCCAGGGCATCTCCTGGCTGGAGGCCTCGGGTGCGATCGCCGCGGAGAACAGCGTCCTGCGGGTGATCGCGCACGAGGCGGCCATGCCGACGACGACCGGCGGATGCTTCGTCTCAGGCGGATCGGCAGGCAACCTGTCGGCCATGGCCGTGGCGCGGGAGACGGCCAAGAAGCGCGGCGCCACCGGCCGGCTGCGCGTCGTCGTCGGCTCGGATGCACATTCGTCGATCGTCAACACGCTGCGGCTGCTGGAGATGGACGCACTGGTGGTCGACACTCCCGACCATCGGCTCACCGCCGACACCGTCCGCGATGCGGTGCCTCCCGATGCGCCCAACATCGCCGCCGTGGTCTGCACGTCGGGCACGACGAACGCAGGCATCGTCGACGACCTGGCCGGTGTCGGCGCACTCGCGCGCGAACGCGGCTGGTGGTTCCACGTCGACGGCGCCTACGGCGGCTCAGGCATCTTCGCCCGCTCGCTGCGGCCGAAGTACAACGGCCTCGAGCAGGCCGACTCGTTCATCCTCGACCCACACAAGTGGTTGTTCACGCCGTTCGATTGCTGCGCGTTGCTGTACCGGGACCCCGAGCTGGCCCGGGCCACCCACACCCAGGATGCGTCGTATCTCGACGTCATCCACACTTCCGACGGGGAGTGGAACCCGTCCGATTACGCCTATCACCTGACCCGGCGGGCCCGCGGGCTGCCGCTGTGGTTCTCGATGGCGGTCTACGGGCTAGACGCGTATCGCCGGGCAATCGAGTTCGCCGCGTCGCTTGCCGTCCAGACCGCCGAGCTGATCAAGGCCGCCCCGCAGTTGGAGCTGATCCGCGAGCCCGAACTCGGGGTGGTGCTGTTCCGTCGGCTGGGCTGGAAACCCGAGGACTACGATGCCTGGGCCCAACGGCTACACCAGGACCAGGTCGCGTTCATCCCGCCGACGAAATGGGAAGGCGAAACGGTGGGGAGATTCGCGTTCCTGCATCCCGACACCAGCCTGGAGCTGGTGCGGGAGGTGTTGGCGCGCACGGAGTGACCAGCGCGAATTCCGTTGCGCTGCTAGCTGAGCCCGGGCCGCGCGCTGCAGGTACGGTGATGCGGTGGACGGGGCGCAGATGTCGGTTGAACGACGTCGGCACATCGTCTTAAGAGTCCTGCTCTCGGTGGCCTTGTTGCTGCTTCTCTGTGCGGCGGACTTCCCCGACTTCGCCAAGCCCGGGCCGCCGCCGGGACAGATTGAGCTGGCGCAGGGCTGGAGCCTTGTCGCAGCACGCGACATCCGGGCAGACGGGGCGGCCCTCTCCAAGCCGGACTACAAAGCGGCCGGCTGGCATGCGATCTCGCGAATGCCTGCGACCGTTCTGCAGACCCTGCAAGAGGACGGCACCTACCCGAATCTCTACTACGGAACCAATCTGCTCGACGAGGTCCCGCAGGACCTCTACAAGCAGGACTGGTGGTACCGCACCACATTCACCGCACCGGCCGGCCACACGACGTACATGTTGGAGTTTCCCGGCATCAACTACCGTGCCGAGATCTGGTTGAACGGCCATCTGATCGCGGGCAACAACCAGATCGTCGGCATGCACACCGCCCACGAACTCGATGTCTCCCGATGGGTGAACCAGGGAGCGTCCAACACACTGGCGGTCAAGGTCACGCCGGAGCGCGCGCTGCAGGATATCGACGGCGTCGAATTAGCGGACAGCTGGTATGACTGGATCAACTGGAACTACCTGGGTTACCACGGGCCAGGGAAGAATCCGGCCAACGGGAATTCGTTTGTCCCCGACCGCAATGCGGGCATCTGGAAGCCGGTTTACCTCAAGGTATCCGGCGCCGTGGTCCTCGGCTCGTCCACAGTCAACTCCGAACTTCCGCTGCCGCGAACGAACTCCGCGCGCCTGACGATCTACAGCAGCCTCCGCAATTCGTCTGCCGCGCAGGTGCGCGGCGTTCTGCGGGCGACGATCACCCGGCCGGGCAAGCCCGATGTCCAGATCGAGCAGCCGATCACGCTCGCGGCGGGGGAGCAACGCGAGGTCAGCTTCAGCCCCGACAAGTTCGCTCAGCTGACCGTGCAGAATCCGGACCTGTGGTGGCCCTATACCCTCGGGCGGCCCGACCTATATGACCTGCAGTTGGAGTTCCGGCAATACAACCGGCAGGTCGATACCAGCCATCTGCGCTTCGGCATCCGCTCCGTCGAGCAATATCGCGATCAGGACCAGCAGTTCCCCGAACTCGGCAAGGGCGGAAACTTCTATCTGAAGGTCAACGGCAAGGACTTTCTGGTCCGCGGCGCGGCGTACACGCCCGACCTGCTGTATGCGAACGACTCCAACCGCGACGCCGCGATCCTGGGTTACGTGAAAGACCTCGGGCTCAACATGATTCGACTCGAAGGCAAGTTCCCGGGTGATCACATCGCGGAGATGGCTGACGAGATGGGCATTCCACTGATGTACGGCTGGATGTGCTGCAATCAGTGGGAGAAATGGAATCAGTGGGACGAGGAGGACAACAGGGTCGCACAGGACAGCCTTCGTTCACAGGTCGAGGGGCTTCGTAGTCATCCGTCGGTGTTCGTGTGGGCCAACGGAAGCGACGGGAAGGCCCCGCCTGCCGTGCTCGCCAAGTACCACGGGATCCTGTCGGAGCTGCACTGGCAGAACGCGACCGTCGACACGGTGTCCTCCTTGGCAACCGATGAGGCGGGGGAGCGCGACTGGGACGGCATTCAGATGGCCGGTCCGTACAGCTGGCGACCGCCGAGCTACTGGTTTTCCGGACGTTACGCCGCCACCCGAGGATCGACCGCCGAACAAGGCGACAACGAACAGATCCCGCCGTTCGCCAGCCTGAAGAAGTTCATCCCACCCGACAAACTGTGGCCCATCAACGATGCCTGGTATTTCCACGCAGGCTCGAACCCGAAAAACGGTGAACTGACCAGCATTCGGCGTGCCGTCGACCGCCGTTACGGGGTGTCTTACAGCGCGGAGGAGTTCACGCGCAAGGCACAACTCGCGCACTACGAGGCGACCCGTGCCCAGTTCGAGGCGTTCGCTGCCGGCGGCTGGGACAACCACAAGATGACGATCTACTGGATGCTCAACAACCACTGGCCGTCGTTCTTCGGGCACCTATTCGACTACTACCTGCGGCCAGGCGGAGCCTACTTCGGCGCGAAGAAGGGGCTGCAGCCGTTGTCGGTCGTCTTCGACTCGTACGCAACGGGCAACCACAACAACGCCAACATCACGGTGGTCAACCAAACCCCCAGGGACCAAACGGGTTTGACGGTGCGGGTGCGGGTCTATGACCTGCAGGGCAGGGTCCGCGACGATCGCAGCACAGGCAATGTCCACGTCATACGAGGGGGAGCGGTGCAGGCGATGACATTGCCGCGCCTTGCCCGTGATTCGAGCGTTGTATTCGTGCGCGCCGAATTGGTCGACTGGTCCGGAAAAGTGGTCTCCGAGAACGTGTATTGGCAGTCACAGCGACTCGACGACGTCGGTGATCCGAGCAACGATGCCGCGTTCGAGCTCAAGCAGGCGAGTTGGGCCGACATGACGGGGCTGAACAACATGCCTCAAGTGCCGCTGGACGTGACCGCATCCAAATCGCCTAACCCAGGCGACAATCGCGTGACCATCCGCCTGCATAACCCTTCACAGCGGATCGCCTTCTTCGAGCGGGCCGAACTCACCTCCACGCCCGACGGCGACGAGATCCTGCCGGTCGAATACAGCGACAACTACGTGACGGTGTTCCCCGGCGAGACGGTCGAACTTCAAGGGCAGCCATGGACCGGTGTCGCCGCAAACTGGGTGAGAGTGACGGGCTACAACACCCAACCCGTCGTGGTTTCGGTCAGTCCACCGCAGCGAAGTTGACCGTCGCCGTGGCGCCGACCTCGTCGTCGTTGCCGCGATAGATGTCCACCTGCACCACCACGGACCGCTTGCCCGTGCGCAGGATCCGCGCGACCGCACGCGCAGGGCCGACCTTGATGGGACGCAGATAGCGGATGAACAAGTCGGTGGTGGCGATGCCCATGCCGAATGAGGTGCTGCGCGAGGCGAGTTGGCCGGCCGTCACGTCGGCCATGGTGGCGATCAGGCCGCCCTGAAGGCCACCGGCGGTGTTGACCGTTCGCTCATCGACGGGCATCTCCATGGTCACGGTGCCATCCGTCGACGGGACCTCCTGCAGACCGAGCTGATCGAACAGCTCTCGGAGGGACTTCGGCGCCGTCATGGAGAATGACATTACCGCCCTGCCGTAATGTCGTGAGACGTGAGCGCACGCGCCGGCATCGTTGTCACGGGGACCGAGGTGCTGACAGGACGGGTGCAGGACAGAAACGGCCCGTGGATCGCCGACCGACTGCTGGAGCTCGGCGTCGAACTGGCCCACATCACCATCTGCGGTGACCGACCCGGCGATATCGAAGCGCAGCTGCGGTTCCTCGCAGGCGAGGGTGTCGACCTGATCGTGACCAGCGGCGGCCTCGGCCCGACCGCCGACGACATGACCGTGGCGACGGTGGCCCGATTCGCCGGCCTCGAGCTGGTGCTGGACACGGCACTCGAGGACCGCATCACCGACATTCTCAAACGACTGATGGCGCGCTTCGACAACGTGGACCTCGACGCGGTCCGAGCCGCCAACCGCAAGCAGGCGATGATTCCGGTCGACGCGTACGTGATCAATCCGGTGGGCACCGCGCCGGGGGTGGTCGTGCCGGGCAAGCCCACAATCGTTGTGTTGCCCGGTCCGCCGCGCGAATTGCAGCCGATGTGGCCGCTCGCCGTGGAAACCGAGGCCGTACAGCGGGCGATCGCAGCCCGGACCACGTACCGCCAGGACATGGTGCGGATGTTCGGGCTGCCCGAGTCGGGTCTGGCGGACAACCTGCGCGACGCCGAGCAGAGCATCGACGGCTTCGACCGGCTCGAGATCACCACCTGTCTGCGCCGCGGCGAGGTCGAGATGGTTACCCGATACGAACCCGACGCCGCAGGCATCTACGCCAAGCTCATGGAGCTGCTGCGCGAGCGCCACGGTCGGGAGATCTTCTCCGAAGACGGCTCGCTCGTCGACGACCAGGTCGCGCAGATGCTGGCCGGCCGCCGGATCGCGACGGCCGAATCCTGCACCGGCGGACTGCTGGCCGCCCGGCTGACCGACCGTCCGGGTTCGTCGGCCTACGTCGCAGGCGGCGTCGTCGCCTATGCGAACGAGGCGAAGACCGAGCTGCTCGGGATCGAACCTGACCTGATCGCCGCGCACGGGGCGGTGTCCGAGCCTGTCGCCGAGGCAATGGCCGACGGCGCGCTGAACCGGTTCGGGGCGGACGCCGCGATTGCGATCACGGGGATCGCCGGGCCCGGAGGCGGCACGGATGACAAGCCGGTCGGCACGGTGTGCTTCACCGTCAAACTCGCCGACGGCGAGACGTTCACCCGCACCATCCGGTTGCCCGGCGATCGGTCCGATATTCGCGAGCGGTCGACGACCGTCGCCATGCACATGCTGCGACGCGCGCTCAGCGGTTGACGGCCGCTCATTAAAGCACCTGCGAGTTGTTCAGGCCGCCGTGTTCGCATGTGATCGTGACATTCCACGTTGTGCCAGTAGGGATGCCCGGGAACCACAGTGTGCTCTCTTGACCGTTGTTCAAATGGAACGGGACCTTGTACGCCGGCACCGGCTTCAGGCCCCCGCCGACGGGGACGGCGGTGTATTCACACCAGCCCCAAGCCCCGGTTGATTGAACGTGCATCGTGACTCCGAGCGGGTCACTATCCGGCCAGGCCCATGCGGTGGCGGCCTGAGCTGTTTCCGAGCCGGCGAACAGCAATGCCGGCATAGTCGCGGCGGCGGCCAATGTGCTGAGGGCGAACTTCTTGACCATGATGTGCTGCTTCGGTGGTCGCGGCGCCTGTTGGGCCGCTCTCACTGGTTAGGAGCCACCGACCGCGAAGGGTCTGACACTTTTTCGGGATCAGTTGCCAGTCGCTGTATCGTCTCCGACCAACGCGGGCACCTCAGGAGGAACACCCATGACTGCAACCGACGAGCGGCAGACGGTCGCCGATTTCGCAGAACGGGGCGGGTGGCACCGCAGGAACGTCGATCGCACCGACTACTACACCAAGGGTGGTGCCCGGGTGCAGCTGATCTGGCGGGGTACGGCCGCGATCAGCGGAGGCTCGCTCTACCACGACGACAACCTCACCGCCTACACGCGGGAACTGAGCACGGTCCAGGGTTGGCTGAAACGCTGATCAGCTGAGCGCCGCCTTTGCTTCGGCCAGGTCGTCCGCCGCCAGCACCAGCCGGGTGTTGGTCGCCAGGTACGCGGTGGTCAGGTTCACCCTCGCCTCGCCGAGTCTGTGGGCCACCTCGCCAAGCGCGCCCGGCCTGTCCTCCACGTCGAGCACAATCACTTCCTGCTCGGCCGCGATCTTGATTCCGGCGTCCTGCAGGGCCTCGAACGCCGACGTCGCGTCCTGCACCAGGATGTGCACCTCGGCCTGCCCTCCGCCAGTGGTGATCGCACACAGGCCGGCGATGTTGGTGCCCGCCTTGCCGAGCACGTCGCCGACCCGGGCCAACTCGCCGGGTTGGTCATCGAGATAGAGCGTCAGATCGGTCGCCATGACGCGCTCCTTCCGTGCGACTCAACGGTATCGGCTGAGCACGAAATTCGGATGCGCTCGGGCATCGCTATGTGGCACCGTCAAGTTCTGTGCTCGCCTCGGACACGTCGACCGCGCTAGAAATCCGCTCAGCCACGGACGCGGACTGGCCGGCGATATCGCTATTGGACGCCACCAGTTTCGGTAGGTTCGGGCACCCTGAGTCGTTGACCGCATGGCGATCGCTGATGCCGACCGACAGCACGGTCCTCGCCTGCGACGGCCTCGATATCGTCGGCATGGCCCACTACCTCGATCTGCAGCTGACCGTGCCCGGCGGCGCGGTCGTGCCAATGGCAGGCGTCACGATCGTCGCGGTCGCGCCGACCCACCGCCGCCGCGGCATCTTGCGCACCATGTACACCGAGTTGCACAACCGCATTGCCGACGCGCGATATCCGATCGCGGGCCTGACAGCCAGCGAAGGCGGGATCTACGGGCGCTTCGGATACGGACCGGCGACGATCGAGCAGGAGTTCAGCGTCGACCGCCGCTTCGCTCATTTCCGCGAAGAGGCTCCCAATCCCGGTGGTGTCCGGATGGTCAAGCCTGCCGATCACCGCGACGAGCTTGCCGAGATTTACGAGCGCTGGCGGGTGCGCACCCCGGGCGGCCTCGTCCGCCCCAAGGCGCTGTGGGACGAACTACTGGCCGATCGTGAGTCGGTCCGTCGCGGTGGAACCGAGTGGTTCGCATTCCTGCATCCAGACGGTTACGCCCTGTACCGGGTGTTCGGTGACGACCCGATGTTCGTGCGGGTCGGTGAGTTGACGGCGGTCACCTCCGATGCGCACGTCGCATTGTGCCGCGCGCTGCTCGGCCTCGACCTGATGGAGAAGGTCGTCTTCGCTACGCATCCGGGCGACCCGCTGCCCTACCTGTTGACGGATCATCGGCTGGCCCGTATCACCCACTACGAGGATGACCTCTGGCTGCGCATCATGGACATCCCGACCGCGCTCGAGGCGCGCACCTATCAGGCGGACCTGTCCGCGGTAGTCG
>JAVRPX010000440.1:0-8727 GCA_032161985.1 Mycobacterium sp. | reverse complement strand
TGGACACCCTTGTCGCGGTGACGATGTGCGCGATCGGCACCTGGGCGGCCTTCAGCCTCGACACCACCGTGACATACGGCCTGACCGCGCTGGCGCTGATCAGCTTCGTCGGCTCCGTCAGCGTCGCGCGATTTCGGGTGCCCGACACCGACAAGCCCAGCGCCGCAAGGAGATCGCGATGAACGCGCTCGACGTCTTTACCGCCGTGCTGGTGCTCGCCGGCTCCACGCTCGCGCTGACCGCCGCGATCGGTGTGGTTCGGTTCCCGGACACGCTGACGCGTATGCATGCGGCGACCAAGCCGCAGGTGCTTGGTCTGCTGTTGGTACTGGCGGGCGCGGCGATCCGGCTGCGTGGCAACATCGACGTCGGCATGATTATCCTCACCGGCCTGTTCACTTTGATCACGGCGCCTGTGGTGGCCAATCGTGTCGGTCAACTGGCCTACCGGGAGCAGAACATTCGCGATGACCTTCTGACCAGGGACGAAATGCTTGAGTTCGCCGAAAACGGGGAAACCGGTACCAATGGCCAGGACTGACGGCGACAGCTGGGGCATCACCGAAGGTGTCGGCCAGACCGCGCTGGGTGTGGCGATGGCACGCGCCCAAGAGACGACGCGTGAATGCCCGCTGTTCACCGACCCCTACGCGCGGCTGTTTCTCGACGCCGCGACGGAGCGGGGGTGGCAACAACCGCCGTCGTACATGATCGAGCGCATTCGGTCCATCTCCGCGTATGCGGCCTCGCGCACCAAGTGGTTCGATGACTTCTTTATTGCCGCAGGCGCCAGCGGCATCCAGCAGTCGGTCATCCTCGCCGCGGGCCTCGACGCGCGGGCGTGGCGGCTGCCGTGGGTGGACGGCAGCGTGGTGTACGAGATCGACCAGCCCAAGGTGTTGGAGTTCAAGACGCAAACACTCGCCGACCACGACGTCCAGCCCGGCGCGCGTTACGTCGCAGTGCCTGCCGACCTGCGACAGGATTGGCCGACAACGTTGCGCGACGCGGGTTTCGACCCCAGTGCACCGACGGCATGGGCCGCAGAAGGGTTGCTGCCCTATCTGCCTGCCGATGCACAGGACCTGCTGTTCGAGCGGATCCATCTGCACAGCGCCCGAGACAGCCGCATTGCAGTGGAGTCCTTCGGCGCAGGCTTCTTCGACCGCGAGTATCTGGAAAGTCGTCGCGAACAGTTGCGCCAATTGCGAGCGGAGGCAGGCGTCACCGATGACGACGGTGTTCCCGATACCCAGGATCTGTGGTTCATCGAAGATCGCGCCGACACGGCGGCCTGGCTGACCGAACACTGCTGGGACGTGACGTCGGTCGACGCGGCCGAGTTGATGACGCGGTATGGCCGCTGCGAGCCCGGGCAGGTCGACGACGCCTCGCCTCGCACCGTCTTCATCGAAGGACATCGAGGCCGCAGCTAGCCCGGGCCGACTCGCAGACGATCACGACTACTCCCAGATGAGCACGTTGGGTATTGAGTCGTCGACCTCCCGAAGGCACGCGTAGCCGACGCCTGCAAGGCCACGGAACAGGCCAACGTTGAATCGCCTGGCGCCGACGTTCCACCGGTAATCACCCGCGGCTGCCTTGGTTCGGAGCACTGCGAGAAGCCGTTGCGAGGCAAGCTCGACGAGTTCGGTGTGGTTGAGGACCCATCCGGCCTCGCGGCACAATTCAACGCTGCCGAGGGTGCCGCAGCAGAGTGTGTCGACGTGGCCGGGCCATCCCGTGGTCGCACCGTTCAGCGCTTGGTCGATGTCGGCCAAAACGGTATCGGCGTGAACGGCAGCGCGTTTCGTCATGCCCAACATCGCGAGGCCGATCCCCACCGCACCATGACACCATTGGGATCGCCAGTGCGGTTCGGTCACCCGGAAGTCTCGCCAGTCGCCGCGCTCTGCATCGAAATTGGCCCTTTGAAACTCGATGCACTCCGATGCCGCGTCGGCGAAGTCCTGACGACCCGTCACCGTCGCCACCGACGCCATTGCGTAGGCAAAGCCTGCGGCGCCGTGCGACATGCCGTTGAGTACCTGAGGATTTGGGCCGTTCCCTGGCCAGCTCCGACGCCCTACCGGGCCCACTCGATCCACCGCGAGAAGATGTTCGGCGCACACCAAGGCCCGCTTGAGCACGTCGTCGGCCCCGGTGTCGGCGTAGAGGGCCAACAGACTTAAGATCGCGCCTGCGCTCCCCCCGACGACGTCGAGTCTCTTGTCCGAAGCGATGAGGTCGTCGGTGAGCAATGCGGCGGCGCGATGGGCATCCGCGAGCAAGGCATCATCGCTCATGAGTCTGGACATCGCTGTCAGGACGTACACGATCGAGCCCATACCAGTGGCACCACCGACGCCGAGCAGCCGCGCAACGTGTGCCGCGTTGCGGCTCTTCAGCTCCGACCGCACGTAAGCAACGGCGGCGAGCGCACGTTCGGCCGAGGATTCGCATTGTGCCGTTTTTGCATGGGCAGCGAAAAACAATGCAATGCCTGAGTTTCCGTTGTAGAGGTCATGACCGAGAACAGCCAGCTGGGAGACGTCCGAAGTAGCCAGGGATCCCAGCCCGATCCACGCGGCGGCGCCCCCTCGAGGAATCGCCGCCTCGGCGATCTCTTCGGCGACGGCCGCTGCTTCGGCAACGAATTGTTCCCGCGTCGGTGTCCCGAGCTGATCAACGGTCAACAACTCCCTCGGCTTGTCATCGATTGATGCCGAGGGGCTTACAGAGCTCGCGGCTTGGCGCACCACCTCGACCTGCCAAGCGATCTGCCGGTCATCGAGGCGCAGCACACGTTCGCGTGCGCGTTGCAGGCCCGGCGTGGCGGATGTGGGTATCACTGTTCCAGCAGTGTCGGTGACCTCAGTTCCGTCGCATTGCATCACGAAGAACGGAACGTTGAGTTCGACCAGCGCCGAGCGCTCCGCCCGTTGCAACGGCCACCCGGGGTCAAGGTCGTGGTCCCAATCGGCAAGTCGGGCCAGGAAATCTGCCTGTACGGACCAGAGAACTCCGTCCTCCATCATGCGATCGTCTTTGAGCCGGTGGAGCAGCATGGAGTAGAACTGCGTGGGCCGAACCACCTTGCGGACCGGCAGACCTGCGAAGCCGTCGAACAGCTTTCCCAGATCAGGATCTCGGGTCAGCGACAACAGAAGTTCCGCGTATTCCTCGAAGCCCGAGACGAAGTCGCCGAGATGTTCGGCCAGGGCAGCGTAACGACCACCGACATGCGGCAGATTCGTTGTCGGTCTGTCGGCTTCGTCCACCATCGAAGGCCGCATCGCGTCTGAGTTGACGTCGATCCAGGTGAGTCTTCTCTGGACCGCCCAGTCAGAAGCGACACCGCCGACCGTAAAGAAGGTGTCATCGGCGGAACGCCCGTAGGCAGGAAGGAGGCCGACCGCCATGACCGAACCGGAGATGATTTCCCGTGCGGCTGCGTACGCCTTCGCTTCGTCATTGCCCGCAGGGCCCTGCTCGGCGGCCTGGAGCGTGGTTTCCAGATCGACGGGAACAGGATGGTCACCGACGGCGATGAGGTTTTCCTGATGCATGTCCGTCACGGCGAAGCAGTGCAAGAGCGCGAGCCAGGCGCCGGCGCGGCGGAAGAAGCTCGCGAATTCTTGCTGGTCCCGACATCCCGAGTGCTCGACGAACTCAGTCCAGCCGTAGCCGTCACGGGCAATGGCGTGTGCAACGCGAAGATCGATGGAAGCGCGAGCATTCAGTCGTTCGACGAGCCCCTGCCAGGCAACATCGATTCGCAGGTCTTTGGGCTTGTACAACACCCGCAGACCGTCCTCGAATTGGACCAAAAGCACAGACCTCCCGCCGCGGTGCGGATCGGAAAGTCCGCCTTGGATGCCGGCGACGGCGCTGGCGTGCGGCACGTTGAGAATGCCTCGGCGGATCGCGTCGACGTCGGTGTGCAGCCGCGTGACGAATTCGCGCGAAGTAGCGAGCCACTGTCGTGCCAACGACGCCACCAACCGGAGCAGGACGGGCTTGTCATCGAGCAGGCGCTGAAATCCACCGGACGCCATCTCAGCAATGAACTTGTCGTAGTCGGGCGCCTGCGCGAAACGTTCATACAGCACGGGTGTGCACACGGCGCACACATCGCTGAGTAACTTCTGCGCCAGGCAGTTCCGGGCAGACGGCGTCAGGGTGTCCGCGACGGATTCGTCGAGTGATGCCCGAAGGCGCGACTCGGCGGCGTGGATCAACGGCAGGAAGAGGTGGCCGAACGGTTGATCCCCTTGGGCCGCCCCCGAGCCGCCGCCGCCGGCCGCGAACGCGGCGCGGATCCATGCCTCGTCGGCGACTCGATGCGGAGCGGAGATTGTCCGACGGGCGCTAGCGAACCGGGCGAGGACGTGGTCGACCGAATGTCCGTCCCGCCTCAGCCGGCGACGGAAGAGTGCCCAGTCGCCGCCTGTCGCCGACTTGCACCACGCGGCGAGACGGTTCGCTGCTCGATCCGCATCACCTGTGTGCCCGGGAAGCGTCTCGAACTCGTCGGACAGCAGTTCGTCGAATGTGAGTGCGCCAGTGGTTATTGGCAACACCGGTTATAGGCCGACGTCTGATAGGTGTAGGACAGCGCGCTCTCCTCAGCGGCGATCTCTAACTCCTCGTCGGAGAAGTTGTACCGCAGGATGTCCATGTCCGTCGGGCTCACCACAATTGCGCTCATGATTGGATCCTTTCTGTATGCATTTTCTGGCTTCTAGCCAAGTAGCGGGCAATTTGCAGCAAATTTGTCATCTTTTTTCTGGAATGGCTCAAAAAGTGCGCGCCATCGTTCATCCATCCCTCAGCGGCAGGATGAACCAAAGCTAAGTCCCTTGTGGGGCGAGCGACACGAGTATTCGACTACTCGAATTCATCACCGCGGGTGGTGGCCGGCCTACTCCGACAGCTGAAACTCCACCATTGCGGTGACGGTCTCCACCGCGTCCCGAAGCGCCGCCGCCCTGGCGGCGACGGTGGGCGCCGACAGCACCGCGTATCGGTCGGCCTGTCCCATCGGTACCCGGGAAGCCAACGCGTACAACCACATTGCGGGGTCACCCGACGCGTCGGCGCCTTCAACGACGGCGCGCCCGTTCACCTGCGCGCCGCGGGCGGTGGCAATCCGCTCGAACAACGCCACCATCCGGTCCTCGACATCACGAATCGCGTCGACGTCGACCGCCGCGCCGGGCTCGTCGGGCCAGATCTCCACCGCCGCCCGCGGGTAGGGGTCGTCGGGGTGCCAATCGAGAACCCGGATCCGCTCAGCCATCACGCACCGCAGGCGGTAGCGCCCGTCACCGACCTCGGCGCACTCGGTGATGCGGGCCAGCGCACCGACATCGCTGCGCGTGTCCCCCCCACCGACCTCGCGGCCCGCCGCGATCAACACCACGCCGAACGCCGGATCATCCGACGCGAGGCAGTGTTGCACCAAAGCCGCGTAGCGCGGCTCAAAGATCCGCAGCGGTAGTTCCTCGCCCGGCAGCATTGCCACCTCGAGCGGGAACATCGGCGTGACGGCCACGGTCAGACTTCCAACTCGGCGACCAGCGCGTCGACCACCGCCCGCAGGTCGCCGTCGCTGTCTTCGGCGACCCTGCGTTGGCGTTGGTAGGACGCGCCTAACCGGCAGATGTCGGAGACCAGGGCCAGTTCATCGGCACACTTCAACGACTTGGCCACAGGTTCTAGCCGGTTCAGCAGGTCGTCGAGATCATCGGTCACCAACCGCTCGTTGCTGTCTTCGTCCAGGATGATGACGGCATCCAGACCGTACCGCGCTGCGCGCCACTTGTTTTCCTGCACATGCCAGGGTGGCATGGTCGGCAGCCGCTCGCCGGCGTCGAGACGGCGATCCAGGTCGACGATGAGGCAGTGGGTCAGTGCGACGAGCGCGCTAAGCTCGCGAATGTTGGAGACGCCGTCGAAGATCCGTACCTCGATCGTGCCAAGATGCGGCGAAGGCCGGACGTCCCAACGGATCTCGTTCATGTGGTCGATGATGCCGGTCTTCTTCTGGTCAGCAACGAAGCCTTCCCACTCCGCCCAGGTGTAAAAATGGAATGGCAGCCCGGCCGTGGGCAGCTGCTGAAACATCATCGCGCGGTTGGAGGCGTATCCGGTGTCTTCGCCATCCCAGTATGGCGAGGACGCGGAAAGCGCCAGGAGGTGCGGATAGTGATTGAGCAACGACGTGTTGATCGCCATCACCTTGTGCGCTGACGAGATGCCCACATGTACGTGCACACCCCAGATCAGCATCTGGCGCCCCCACCACTGGGTGCGCTTGATCAGCTCGGCATAGCGCGGCGCGTCGGTGAGAATCTCCGGGGACCATTTCGCGAACGGATGCGTACCGGCGCAGAACAGTTCCATCCCGCGGCCGCGAACGATTGCGTGCGCGGTCGCCAGCGTCGACCGCAGATCGTCCATCGCCTCCGACACGGAATCGCAGATGCCGGTGACGATCTCGACGGTGTTGCGCAACAGTTCCTTGTGCACACGGGGGTTGTTTTCGCCGAGCTCCTCGATCACCTCGGTGGCCACGTTGCTCACGTCGCGGGTCTCGGCGTCGACGAGCGCAAACTCCCACTCGACCCCAAGGGTCGGCCGGGGCGAGCCGGCGAAGTCTATGTGGCTGTTAGCCGGCGCCGATAACACCGCACGCCACGCGCTTTCCGGCGTCTCCGGTGGCCATGGTGGTTTCGTCCGGCGGTGGATTGCCGTTGATTTGCTGGTAGCGCTCCGGCGGGATGTTTGCGAAGTTGTCCGCCTTCTCGTGAATGATGATCGCGGTCTTCGCACCGCCGAGCAGATCCTCGGCGGTGAACGCGTCGGTCGTCGTCACCAACTTCGCGGTGCCGTCCGCGCGAACCTGCAGCGACGTCAGGTCGCCGCTTGCGGGATGTCCCGTATGGCCGGCCTTCTGGAAATGCGCACCCGCGGAATTGAAGTCACCGGGCGCGCCGCCGGTCGGGGCGACGGAGTTGGCCTCGCACTTGCCGACGGAGTGGATGTGCAGACCGTGGAAGCCTGGCGTCAGCTCACCCGGTGCGGTCGACTCGACCGTGACGGTGGCGAAGCCGCCCGCGAACTCGATGTCGGCCGTGGCCACTGTGCTCCCGTCGGCCAGTTTCAGCTGGGCGGTGAGCTTCTCGCCGCTGGGCTCATTCTGACCGGCCTGCCCGTGTCCGCCCTCGCCCGGCGAAGCCGAAGGTGCAGGCGAGCCGGTCCAGACCGACGGCGTGGTGCCCGGTGAGGTTGCAATGGGTTCGTTCGGACTGCAGGCACTCAAGACGAGAACGGGAACGGCGAACAAGGCGGCTGCAGCGGCGGTCTTGATCATGGGCAAGAGCCTAGCCGGTGACCGCCACGACCACGCCCGGCGGTTGCTCGGTCAACTCGGGGACCCGCGGCTGCACCGGCGCCTCGAGCAGCTTGCCCACCTCGTCGGCGGCCTCGTGCTCGCCCGGCGCCTCACCGAAGAACACCGTCGTGGCCGTGACCTCCGGCAGGCTCAGGTTGCCGGTCTCGGTGACGTTCCAGCCCGCGTCCCGCAGCCGGTTGGCGGTGGTTTCGGCGGCGCCTTCGGTCGACGAGATGTTGAAGACCCGCACGTCGGCTTTGGCCGGCGGCGACGGGGACGACGCGGCCGAAGTCGCAGTGGTGACGGTGGTGGTGGCGATCGACGAGGACTGGTCACCCTCAGAGTCGCCTGAGCCCATCGCCTGGAACCCGACCAACAGAAACACCACGCCCAGGAACAGCAACACCATCACCATCGCGCGCAAGGGCAGCCCGGAGGAGTTTCGCTGGTTCATCGGATCGTTGCGGTGTGGTAACTCCTGGCTGCAGCCGGGGGACGTGACGCCGCCTCTCCTTTCGGTGATTTGTCGGTGGTCGCGGCTAGGTTGCCATTGTGTTGCGTTATCGGTTGCTTCCTACCGCTGAGCAGGCGACGTTGTTGGCCGGGCATTGTCGCCGAAGCGGTTGGGGCCTGCACGCCGCACTCGAAAACCGCAAGAGCCAAGCGGTCTTCGAGTGCCAAGCCTGCAGTACGGGGAACGCCGATGTGAACCCTGCACGCAACATCGCCGCCGGACGGGCGGTGACAGCACGGGGAGACCTCGGCGCTAGCCGGTCTGCGAACCGTGAACCTCAACACTGCCCTCCTGCCGCAAAGGTAGCGGGTCGGGTTGGAATCCCCTGGCGCCTGCCAGGGGAGGACGTCAATACCGCCCACTGTATCGATGATGATGACGAAGAAGGCAGATGCCCTCGGGACCCGCGCAGCACATCCCGAGTCGTCCCCCAGCCTTCGGGCGGGTGGCGCTCCCAGCGCTGCCCGAAAACGTCAGGTGACGTCGAAGCCCAGCCGGCGTGCCGCCCGGGCCTTCTGCCTGCTGGCGCGCAGCCGACGCAGCCGTTTGACCAGCATCGGGTCGGCCGCCAGCGCCTCCGGGCGGTCCACCAGCGCATTCAGCACCTGGTAGTACCGGGTGGCCGACATCGAGAACAGATCCTTGATTGCGTCTTCCTTGGAGCCCGCGTACTTCCACCACTGGCGTTCGAACGCCAAGATGTCGTGCTCGCGCCGAGTCAGCCCATCGGTCAGAGCAGAGTCGTCCCCGGATTGCTCAGTCCGCGCGATCGCGCCGTCCATATCGCTCCTGGACCCTTCCCGACAATCGAAAT
>JAVRPX010000439.1:0-5631 GCA_032161985.1 Mycobacterium sp. | reverse complement strand
GCTGGGGTAAGTCGGCGGTGTACTTCATCGCCGCCAAGCTGCTGCGGGAGAGCGGCCACGGAGCGACGGTCATCGTGTCGCCGCTGCTGGCGCTGATGCGTAACCAGGTCGCGGCCGCCGAGCGCGCAGGCGTTCGCGCGGCCACGATCAACTCAGGCAACGTCACCGAATGGGATGCCGTCCATCAGCGGGTGGCCGACGGCGAACTCGACGTGCTGCTGGTCAGTCCGGAACGACTCAACAATCCTGACTTCCGTGACAATGTGCTGCCGTCGCTGGCCGCCGACGCCGGCCTGGTGGTGGTCGACGAGGCGCACTGTGTGTCCGACTGGGGCCACGACTTTCGGCCGGATTATCGGCGTATCCGCACATTGATCGCCGAATTAGGCGCGGAAATACCGGTTTTGGCCACCACAGCCACCGCCAACGACAGGGTAGTCGACGACGTCGCCACCCAGCTCGGAGTCGGTGGACGGGACACCCTGGTACTTCGGGGCGGCCTGGACCGCGAGTCGTTGCGCTTGTCGGTGGTTACGCTGGCCACCGCGCCGCAGCGCGCGGCTTGGGTTGCCGCGCAACTCGATTCGATCGAGGGATCGGGCATCATTTACACGCTCACCGTCGCCACCGCCCATGACATTGCGGGCCTGCTGCGCGACCGGGGCCACAAGGTTGCCGCCTACACCGGCGCGACGGATCCCGCCGAGCGCGAGCAGTTGGAAGCCGACCTACTCGACAACCGCGTCAAGGCGCTGGTCGCCACGTCGGCGCTCGGCATGGGATTCGACAAACCCGACCTCGGCTTCGTCATCCACCTCGGTGCCCCATCCTCGCCGATCGCGTACTACCAGCAAGTCGGCCGTGCAGGCAGAGCCACCGCCAGCGCCGAGGTCATCCTGCTGCCCGGCCACGAGGACCAGGACATCTGGCGCTATTTCGCATCGGTGGCCTTTCCCTCAGAACCTCTGGTGCGCAAGGTCATCGACGCGCTCGAGCCCGATCGCCCGCAGTCGACACCGGCTCTGGAACCCCTCGTCGACCTGGGCCGCTCCCGCCTGGAGATGGTGCTCAAGGTGCTCGACGTGGACGGTGCGGTGCGGCGGGTGAAAGGGGGCTGGATCAGTACCGGGCAACCGTGGACGTACGACGAACCGCGTTACCGAAAGCTCGATGAGGCCCGCCGCCGCGAACAGCAGGCCATGCTGGACTACCAGAGCACCTCCGAGTGTCGAATGGCTTTCCTGCGCGGACAATTGGACGACCCCGAGCTGACCGAAGGCACCCGATGCGGACGTTGCGACAACTGCGGGGGCGCCCGCTACAGCGCCGATGTCGATTCGATCGCGCTTGATGCCGTCCGCGAGCAGCTGCAGCGGCCAGGAGTCGAACTGACGCCGCGCAAGCAGTGGCCGTCGGGCATGGACAAGCTGGGCGTGGAACTGAGCGGCCGGATCAACGACGGGCCATCGGTGGGCCGGACGATCGGGCGACTGACCGATCTCGGCTGGGGCGCACGGCTGAAGCGGCTGCTGGACGAACCGGACGGCCCCGTCCCTCCTGAGGTACTTCGGGCTGCCGTCGCTGTACTGGCCGCATGGCCATGGGAGACCCGGCCGACCGCGGTCATGGCTCTGGATTCGCTGACCCATCCCCTGTTGATCGGCTCGGTGGTGGATGGGCTTTCCCAGCTTGGCCGGCTGACCAACCTGGGGACACTGCAATACGCCCCCGGCCGTCGACCCGTGACGGCGGCGAACTCCGCCTACCGTGTTGCCGCGCTGAACAATTCGTGGTCGGATCCCGATCCGTCGGCCTTGGCTGAGGTGGGCGGCCCTGTGCTGTTGGTCGACGATGTCACCGATACCGGTTGGACGATGACCATGGCTGCCCTGGTGCTGCGTCGTGCCGGGGCGCCGGAGGTACTGCCGTTCACCCTGGCCAGTGTCAGCTAGCCCGAACCGGTTTCACACCGCCCAGCTGTGTGGTGACTTCGTCGGCCGTCGCCACCAATGCACGCGCCCGTTCGGTGATCTCGTTGTCTGTCAACGACTTTCCGATATGCATCGACGCGACCATGACCTGACGTTGGTAGTGGTCGTAAACCGGCGCGGAGATGACGCTGATATCAAAACGGGCCGAGCGGCGGTTTCCTGCGAATCGGTTCTCGTCTCGCAGGTACACCCGCTCGCCGATGTCGGACACCAACTCGCCGAGCAGCGCGCGCAGCTCGTCGGGCAGGTTGCTCGACATGCCCGCCATCAACGAATACAGCCGCCGCCCGCCCGCGGTCTGGCGTTCGACGAGATAACCGTCGGCACGGCACACGGCGATCACGCGGTTGAGCCGGTCGGAGTTCGTCCGCAACGGGATGGTCGGCTCCTTCGAGAGCCAGTCCCGCTCGGCCTCGTCGTCCCACAGCACGAACATCAGTCCCACCGGTGGGGCGAAGGGGTAGCTCTGGCCGACTTCCACGCCAGGCCGCGCGCCTGCCGGTGCGACCAGGTCCAGCAGCGTGATCCGGTCGTCGATCACCCCTGACAAGGCCGCGGTGACAGCGAAGCGCGCCGACAGCCTGCGCAGCTCCTCACGGGCCGCCGGGCTGACCCGCATCGATTCCTGCGCCTTGTGTCCGAGCGTGATCAGCGACGGACCCAGCCGGTAGGTCTTGTCGCCCGTGTCGCGGACGAGGTAGCCGGCATCGGTCAGCGACGTGACGATGCCCAGACACGTCGGCTTGCTCAGCCCTAGCCGACGGGCCAGATCGGAAAGCCCGAAGCGCTCCTCTGGGCGCCCCGCGAGATAGTCCAGGATGCGGACCACGCGTTCGGTCGGCGGCGACGCGCGGCCGGGGGACTCTGGAGCGGACACTCGAGCAGGGTACCTCGTGTTCCATATATGAACCGCTGCGGTCGATATATTGACTCTTGCTAGAACACGTTCTAGTTTCAAGGGCGTGTACTCGCAGCCACTGATCGACGCGATCGCCGAGGCGGAGAAGCTCGTCTCCGACGCCCCCTTCATCGAATCCGAAGCCGACCTGCTGGAGGGCCTGCAGTACCTCGCCGGGTGCATCGCGGCGTGCACGCACGTGGCGTTCGACTACGAACGAGAGCACCCGTTCCTGCACACCGGCACTGGTCCATTCACCAAGATGGGCCTGGACAACCCCGACACGCTCTACTTCGGAACCCGCGTCCAACCCGAGCACGACTACGTCGTGACCGGCAGGCGCGGCACGACCACGGATGTGAGCTTCCAGCTCCTCGGTGGTGAGTACACCGACACCGTGGTGCCCGACAGTGAGACGGCATTTGACGATAGAAAACTCGACATCGCAGCGGATGGCAGCTTCGAATGGCGATTCCGCCCGGAAACGCCCTCCCAGCTGGTGATCCGCGAGGTCTACAACGACTGGTCGGCACAGCGTGGCTCATTCGCCATCAAGCGACTCGACACCACGGGCACCGCGCCGCCGCCGCTCACCCGGCAGCTCATCGAAAAACGTTATGCCACAGCGGGCAAGCAACTAGTGCAGCGGGTCAAGACGTGGCTGCAGTTCCCACAGTGGTTCTACGACAACCTTCCGGTCAACCCGTTGGTTGCGCCTCGGCTGACCCCCGGCGGACTGGCCACGCAGTACTCCTCGGTCGGCCACTTCGACCTGCCGCCCGATCAGGCGATCGTCATCACGCTGCCCGTCAGCGACGCGCCGTATCTCGGCTTCCAGCTCGGCAGCCTCTGGTACATCTCGCTGGACTACATCAACCACCAGACGTCGCTGAACGGCACTCAGGCGCAAGCCGATCCGGACGGCAAGATCCGCATCGTGGTCGCCGACCGCAACCCCGGCGTCACCAACTGGGTGGAGACACTCGGACACGCCAAGGGTTATCTGCAGTTCCGGTGGCAACGGGTGTCGCGCGAGCTCACCGAGGCTGACGGCCCGACCGCGGAACTGGTCGACTTCGAGAAGATCGCGGCGTCCCTGCCGTACTACGAACAGAACAAGATTTCTGAGGAAGACTGGCGTGCGCGAATTGCCGAGCGCCAGACACAAATTGGCAACAGGATGGTGGGGTAGCGAATGGCCGGCTTGCTGGACAACAAGGTCGTGGTGATCAGCGGTGTGGGTCCGGCCCTTGGCACCACGCTCGCGCGGCGATGCGCCGAGGCGGGCGCGGACCTCGTACTGGCCGCGCGCACCGTGGAACGTCTCGAGGACGTCGCCAAGCAGGTCACCGACATGGGGCGTCGCGCGGTGTCGGTCGGTACCGACATCACGGACGAGGAGCAGGTGAACAACCTCATCTCCGAATCGCTGAAGGCGTACGGCAGGGTCGATGTGCTGATCAACAACGCGTTCCGGGTGCCGTCCATGAAACCCTTTGCCAACACGACGTTCGAACACATCCGCGAGACGATTGAACTCACCGTGCTCGGCGCGCTACGGTTGATCCAGGGCTTCACACCGGCGCTCGCCGAGTCGAACGGGTCGGTGGTCAACGTCAATTCGATGGTGGTCCGGCACTCCGACCCCAAGCAGGGCGCATACAAGATGGCCAAGTCGGCACTGCTCGCGATGTCGCAGTCGCTGGCCAGCGAACTCGGCCCGCAAGGTATTCGCGTGAACTCTGTACTGCCGGGCTACATCTGGGGCGGCACGCTCAAAAGCTACTTCGAACACCAGGCTGGCAAGTACGGCACGACGGTTGACGAGATCTATAACGCGGCTGCGATCAACAGCGACCTCAAGCGACTGCCGACCGAAGAGGAAGTTGCCTCAGCGATCCTGTTCATGGCCAGCGATCTGTCCAGCGGCATCACCGGGCAGGCGCTGGATGTCAATTGCGGAGAATATAAGGCCTGATGACTGCTAGAACCGATGTCGGCACCGTCGACGACCTGCACGCCTCGGCCGTCAAGGCCTGCGGGCTCGACGATTTCGGCGTCGACGACGACAACTACCGCGAAGCCCTCGGGGTGCTGCTGGAGTCCTTCCAGCGCGACGCCGATCTGACCGAACTCGGTAGCAAGATGAATCGGTTCTTCGTGCGCAACGCGCTCGTCGCCCGGCTGGTGTCGGAGGCGGCGTGGAAGCAGTATTCGCAGCACGCCGACGTGGCCATCGAGCGGCCGATCTTCGTCACCGGGTTGCCGCGCACGGGCACCACTGCGCTGCATCGGCTGCTGAGCGCGGATCCGCGGCATCAGGGTCTGGAGCAGTGGCTGGCCGAATTCCCGCAGCCGCGCCCGCCGCGTGAAACCTGGTCGGAGAACCCGGTTTTCCAGCAGCTCGACGCGCAGTTCACCAAGGCGCACGACGAGAACCCGGACTACACCGGGCTGCACTACATGACTGCCGACGATGTCGAGGAGTGCTGGCAGTTGCTGCGGCAGTCACTGCACTCGGTGTCCTACGAGACCTTGGCGCACCTGCCGACTTACTCGCAGTGGCTGGCCGAGCAGGACTGGACGAGGCCGTATCAGCGGCACCGCCGTAACCTTCAGCTGATCGGGTTGAACGACGCCGAGAAGCGGTGGGTACTCAAGAACCCGAGCCACCTGTTCGCGCTCGACGCGGTGTTCGCGACGTATCCCGACGCGCTGGTGATCCAGTGCCACCGGCCCGCC
>JAVRPX010000438.1:0-6698 GCA_032161985.1 Mycobacterium sp. | reverse complement strand
CAGCACCTCGCGGGCCTCGTCCACATCGCTGGTCTGCACCGGCGGCGCCGACCAAAACCTCAACTCGCCGACGACTCGCCGTTCCATGACCCTTCCTCGGTGGATTTCTGCCGAAACTGAGCCTCATTGCCGCCATAAAACATTGGGACGGACCTGCCTATTGAAATAGTTGTAAAACCTAAGTACTTAACACACTATGCTTTGCTGGCCGATGTGCATATCCAGAAACCGCCCCACCAGTATCCGTTTCGGGAACCGCCACAGTCCTTGCCTAAAGGGAAGACCACAGTTGACGATATCGACCTGCGCCAGATGCTGGCAGAGCCACTCACCGCGGCTCATCCAGATGTGTTGCGCGAGTTGCTGTCGAAGTTTATCCAGACGTTGTTGGGCGCAACAACCCAATCATGACACTGGCCGTCGCTCTCCACCCGCAATTGTGTTGACCGGGAAATCCCTGTCCGCTAATTGCAGCCAAGTTTCGCTTCGTCGGCAACAGCTCGGTCAGCCCGAGATACCGGCGTTATCACAGACCTGCAGTTCTGGAATCAGTGAGAAATCTGACCGAATACATTCTCATCGTTCTTGATCCATGCAGGTCAGACCCGCGTTCTGGCGCAGATAGATTGAGAAGGGACAGGGGTCGTGGGATGGTCGGCGGGACATCCGCGCGTTCTGCCCGGCGGGTCGGGCTCACCGACCTGCACATTCGATTGCAGCCATCGCCGAGGGGCAAAGGGTATATACTTGCCGCCTAGTACGTATATAGGGAGTGAGTGTGCCGAAGCGATTAATCGATCTTGACGACGAACTGTTAAAGGCGGCGAAACGCGAGCTTGGCACCACAGGCGTCTCCGATACCGTTCGGGCGGCGTTACAGCAAGCCGCTGCCGCATCAGCGCGGGCGCGGCAGGTGGAATGGCTGACGTCTGGCGGTCTGGGGGAGATGGCCGATCCTGAGCGGCGTGGTCAGGTGTGGCGGTAACGGCACGGTTCCTGATCGACACCAGCGCCGCCGCCCGGATGGCCAATCTGGATGTGGCTCAGCGCCTTGCGCCTTTGATCGAGGGCGGTGTCGTGGCGACGACGGCGTCACTGGATGCCGAAGCGTTGTACAGCGCCCGCGGGGCCGCTGAGTACGAGCAATTGTGGAACGACCGCCACCTTGCTTACGAATACCTGCCGACCAATGACGAACACTGGCAGGTTGCGTTGAACGCGCAACGTGAGCTGGCGCGTACGGGCCGACATCGATCGGTCGGTGTGCACGATCTGTTGACCGCGGCCCTCGCCGCTGCACACAACCTGACGGTGGTGCACTATGACTCCGACTTCGAAACGGCAGCAACGATATTGGCATTCGAGCACCGCTGGGTGCTACCGCGCGGCACCCTCTAGTGATCGCTGCGCAATCATGGACGCCGCGTTCCCAGACATCGCGCCCATTCACTTAGCGATCATCTGCTACGAGGCCGTACAGCTTGTTCTGGGCTACAGCACTGCGGGTTTCGGTGCCCGCCGCGGTGACGTAGCGCTGGGAGGTGACCATGGATTCGTGGCCCAGCAGTTTCATCAGCGTGTAGACGCTGACGTCGGAGTGCCGTCCGAAACCTGTCCGCGCTGCGGGCAGTGTCCGGCCGATTTCTTTGCCAGCGGCCTGCGGCGCTGACTACACTCGGAGGGATTTTGAAGCGACTACAGGCGGCGGTTGCCATGCTCATAGAGGACATCTTTGAATCGTCTCCGGGGATAGAGACGACCGATGTCGATGAGGCGAACGACGTCTTGTCGCGCGTGTATCTGCCGGTGAAACTCCGGCCCGTCGTGTCCAATTCGCTGGATATGCACTTAAAAGCTGAAGAACTTCCGATGTTGACAGCGGGCTACCTTCATTTCGGCACGGATGTCTGCATCCGCGGAGATGACGTACCCGCTTACTACATCGAGGCACCGTTGTCGGGCACCGCAGTGAATGTGTGGCGAGATGGTCGGCTGGAAAAGACCACCGCCGGTTCGGCCGCGGTGTTCACGCCGGGTATGCCGGTTGATCTCAGTTGGTCTGGCGATTGCCGCGAGATTTGCATCAAGGTCACCGAAGAACAGATGCAGCGGCAGCTGGAAACGATGCTGAACCGGCCGGTGCGGAAACGAATCACCTTTGCCCGCAGGATGAGCCTAAGCGCCCGAGCATCCCGCGACTGGTTTGGGTTGGTCGGTCTCCTGGCGCGCGAGGGCGGGCAAGCCGACGGGATCCTCGCTCATCGACTCGCCATCGACAATCTGCAGCACCTGTTGGTCCAGGGCCTGCTGCTCATACAGCCGCACAACTATACCGAGGCGCTCGCCGAGGAGGAAGCTTGCGCAAGCACAGCGGTGGTCAGACGTGCGATCGATTTGATGCACGCACACCCCGAAACACCCTGGGGCACAGTCCACCTCGCCCGCGCAACCGGGGTCAGCGCCCGGGCGTTACAGAAGGCCTTTCAGCGGTCCGGTCAGCCACCGCCCATGACGTATCTGCGTCGGCTACGGTTGCACAAGGCGCGCGCCGAACTAGCGGCCCGTTGCCCGAACACGCTCACAGTCACCGCGGTGGCAAGTAACTGGGGATTCCTGCATCTAAGTCGTTTCGCTGAACAGTATCGCCAGCTATTCGGGGAAAGCCCGTCGGAAACGCTCAAGAATGAGCTCACCGGGAATGCCGAAGCGCCTCAATGACAGAGGGAAAGATTTCAAAAAACTCGGTCCGTTTCAACGCATCCAACCTTCGTCGGACCCTCCCGTCCGGCGTGACCACCAAACAAAACTCAACATCCCATTCGGCCGCGATCTCGGCAACTGAATGCAGCGCATCGACGCCGTCCGCATCTATCTCGACGATGTTGGACAGGTTTATCACTAACTGTTCAGGTGAACCAGTCAGCTCGTCAGCGAGGGCCTCCCGCAGCTCCACGGCGCCCTGGCCGCGCAGCTCCCCAACGAGCCCAACGATGGTGGTGTTGTCCGACAACCGCAGGAACTGAATGGTAAGCCGTCGCTGCCCCGGATGCCCCTCGTCTGTCATGGTTGTCTCCGGAAAACGGCCCCTCTCCGGCAAACGGCCCCTCTCCGGCAAACGGCCCGTCTCCGGCAAACGGCCCGTCTCCGGCAAACGGCCCCTCAGCCAGTGGATCAGCTCGCCGACAACAGCGATATCCGTAACGCGCCCGAACCATGCCCACTTTGCGCCATGCCCCGACCGCGCATACACGCGCGAGGCCTCGCCCCACCACCGTCAAACTGCTTGGCGGAGCCCACTGGGAGCAACGCCGCTGTAACCGTGAGGGCCGCCGCGCCGGTACTCAGGCTCCCAGCCGAGGGGCACAGCTGCTCATCGGAGGTACCCACGATGGCTGCGACTTGACCTCGTGATCGTTTCCGTCATGTGGTGTCGGATTGGCCGTGGCGGTGGTAGGAAAGGCCGACAATGTGATGGCCGCCAGTAACCGGCTGACCTCTAGCACGAGCTGGGTCGCGAGGACGTCGTCGGCCAGCACAAAGTCCTTCACATAGCTGACCGTCCAGAGTTGCGCCGAGGCCGCGTCGACGAGCGTGAAACTGTAGAAGCGGATCGGCAGGCTGGCTGGCGGGCAACCCGGCTGCTGCACCCGCGACCAACGATGGCTCCATCAACGGACATATTCGATGCAGATCTTGGGTGTGAGTAATGGGGCAGGTGAGGCTGTGTCACCATGGTGATCTCGCCAGCTCTGGCACCACCGGATATTCCCTCGAAGTGGCCTGCCACCATGCCCGCGACTGCCAACGCGCCAACCACCTTGTTGAGCGGTCGGCACGCCGCCGGGCAGGTTGATCTCTTCGATGGCGAAGGCGCCGACATCGGTGCGCGCGTGCGTCAGCAATCGGCTTCCGTCACGCCGGGGTGTGCCTTTTCACGAAAGGCGCATTCTGAATCGAGACGCTCGCTCAAGGAATTCGGAAACGTGACGGGATCGGAGACTTCGACATGCGAGCACTACCGCGGGTGAATCGTGGTCGCGGCACCAGCTAGTGACTGGCTAGACCGCCCATTGCGCGGCAGCTAGAAAGTCCCAGACGTTCCACACGATTCCGGCACCTATCGACTTGCTTTGTGGTGGCGCCGCCGGCGCATACCGCCTGCCCTTCGGCACGGTTGCAGTGGCGCCGCTGACGGGAGCCGTCGTAAAACGGATGGGCTTTGGAACACTCTGCGGATATCGCCGGGCCTGGCGAGTCGATTCACTGCTCAGGTGGCTCAATTTGCTGGAGGGTACGTGACAGACGAGGATATTCCGGGGAAGCGCTGGAACTTCTATATCGAATGGCAGCGGTTGGCGGCTAACACCACCGTCGTACACGTTGCCGGAGATCTGCGCGGCGATGGCGCCTCGAGTCTCCGGAGGACTCTGGCCGGCCAGCTTACGGGCACACCCGAACTGCTAGTGATAGATCTGTCGGACATTGAGCAGATAGATGCCGACGGCATCGAAGCGCTGCATTCAGTTGCCGAGCTAGCGGACGAAGACGACATCCGATTCTGCTTGGTGGTCCCACCGAAGGGCGCAGGCCGAACTCGCCTGAAAGTAGCGGAGGTGACGAAGACGTTCCAAACCTTCTCGTCGATCACCGAAGCGCTGCAACACCCATGGCCGGCTCGCGCAGCGTTTCCGACAGGCTCTCGCAAATCTGGAGCTAGCGGTTCGACTCCGGAGGCGCTCTGAAAAAATGACACGAGATTGGACAAACCCCCGGATGACATTGCCTGAGACAACTTGCATTGCCGCAAGCCACGGGATCGCGATATGACACGGGAGTGGAAAGTAACCGATCCTCATTGCGCGAATCAACACCGAGCCCAGGGGGCAGTCTTTATTGGCGAAAGGGATCAGGTTTCAGTTGCTGTTGATACGCGTTTTGCCGTCTTCGAAGCGCCCGTGCCGAGCGTCGACGCGATCGCGGTGACTCCTCCACGCCAACACGGCAAACGCTTTGGCGCTGCGCTCGTGAAGCAGGGATTTGGGGTTTCTTCGGCCTGTTAGGCCTTCGGACTGACAGGACCATGTCGATCACGGCGTTGGGGTGCGAAGGTTCTCATACAAACGGTCGCGTCGGTGACGGGGCTGGTAGTCAGCGGAATCCATTGACGGCAGTGGGATTAGCCACTGAGGCCCAATGTGCACGGCGTGAATGGTGGGAAGGCGGGGCTCGGCCGCAGCCCGGCCGGGCGGATCGAAAAACACCGTTGGGGGTAGGCACGCCGAAACAGCATGTGCGCCGCAAGCGGCTTGTCCGCTACATCGTCCGACGTGCGTTCCCCGGTGCCTCTTGACCTGTGAGGTCGAACCGGCCCGGCGAGATTGCACCTGCGGGTCCGGTTCGGTGTCACCGACGACAGTGCCAACGTTGAGTGTTGACCTGCTCGGGCCAGTCTGGATCTTTGGAACGGAGGTATCGCGTGACCCATCCGTCGGGTATTCCGGTGTTCGAACGGTTCTTCCGCTCGGTCGCGAGCATCAAGATCGACAGGAACGACGTACGTCGCTTCCGGGAGTTCGTCGACGAGCAGATCGATGACATTGCTATCGCGGGGCGCAACTCGGCCAAGTGGAACGGGCGTGACGTGATTGTGGCGCAGGACCTTCCGATCACCAAGGGCGTCCAGGAGCGAATGCGCGAGTTCGACAAGCTCGAGGAGGCCGAGGAGATCCGTGAGCTGCTGCGCCAGGTGATGCGACAACCACCTGGGGACGTTACGGTCGCTGAGGACACCGAGCAGCTGCTGCCAGAGCTGTTCGGCGGGTTGAGTATCGCGCTGGCCCGGTCGTTTCGCGTGGTGGACGCGACGGTGTCCAACCCGTCGACTGAGCACTGGAACCGGGTGTTCACGCTGTTCCGGCTGGTGTTCTGATGCCAACGGTCCCCACCGATCGTGACTGACCCCAGCGTGTGAAATCGCGGGCCTGAAATCGTCCCGACAGTGCGAGGCGCCCGCCCGCATCGACGGGGCAGTCTTTGACAACAGCCGCTGATGAATTAGAAGGGGAGCTGACATGACTCTGTCCTTGAAAGGTTCTGCTGGTCAGGCGCAGTGGCGCCCGTTGCGCGAGTTCGAGGATCTCTATGCGCAGATGGATCGGCTGGCGCAGTCGGTGTTCGGTGACCTCACGGGTGATGGCGCCTGGTTGCCAGCGGCCGACGTCGTCGAGACCGATAGCGCGTATGTCATCGAGGTCGAGCTTCCTGGTGTGCGGCGCGAGGACGTCGACGTCAAGCTGAACGGCAACGAGTTGGTGGTGACGGGCGAGTTGAAGGAGCGCAAGCGCGAGGGTTTGTTCCGCCGCCGTACGCGACGGGTCGGTGAGTTCGAGTTTCGTGTCACGTTGCCGGGTCACCTTCGGGAAGGCGACATCGAGGCGTCGTTGGCCTATGGCGTGCTGACCGTTTATGTACCGAAGGCCGAGAGCACCAAGTCAAGTAAGATCACGGTGAGTGAGTCGGGCGACAGCTCACCCTAGACGCCCCGTTGCAGCGGGTTTCCGGTCAGCCATCAGGGTTCAGGAATCGCCACGCCCGCGTCGCGGCGTGCAGGTTGAACCGGGTATCGACCTTGCGGAGGTCGTGGCCGGTGAGCTGGGCGATGCGCGCCAGCCGATAGCGTAGCGTGCTGCGATGAATGT
>JAVRPX010000437.1:0-2529 GCA_032161985.1 Mycobacterium sp. | reverse complement strand
GCCGAGACACTGTCGGCGTTGGGCGAGGTGATCTAGCTCATTGCGTGTGATCGCCGGTGTCCGCGGGCCCGCTCGGCGTTGCGCCTCCTTCGTCGGACCAGTCGGCGCGATCGTCGGAGCCCTTGCCGGGGTCGCTCTGGACATCGTCGTCGGCGCCCTGCGCCCCCGCGTCGGATTCCGCGGTGTCGGGCTTCTTGCTGTTCACCGCTCCTGACTACCCGTGTCGTCGGGCTCGGAAACCGTCAGCACGGCATCGACTACGTATTGATCGGTCTCCAGTTCCCGCTCCAGGCGGCGCAGCCTGCGCGCCACCGACGACTCTGCGTCATCGCCGGTGAGATCCACACTCGCGACGAGAAAAAGCTGCTTTGGTCCAATGAATTCCAGCCGGAGGTACCGTACCGTCGCCACGTCGGGCAGCTGTTCAACTCGCGCCAACACTGCCTCACGCAGGTCTTCCGAACCGGGTTCGCCGGTCAAGAATCGGCGATTCCGGTCGATCAACAGCACCGCGACCACGCCGAGCAGCACACCAATGAGGATCGAGCCGACCGCGTCCCACGCAGCAACACCGGTCAGTTCGTGCATCCCGATGCCGGCAGCGGCTATCACGATGCCGATCAATGCCGCGGCATCTTCGGCGAAAACCGCTCGCGTGGTCGGATCCGATGTCGCCAACGCATGCGCGAGCAGGTCACGATCGAGGCTGTCCGCTTCGGCCCGAAGTTGTCGAAGCGCCTGGAGAAACGAGATACCCTCCAGCACAAAGGAAATAGCCAGGATCGCGAAGGCGAGTGGGTAATCACGGCCCTCGGTCTGTTCGCCTCCCATGAGCTCGCTGACACCATGCCAGATCGACACCGACGCGCCGACCACGAATAGGCCGATAGCGGCGAGCAGCGACCACACATAGGCCTCGCGGCCGTAGCCCAGTGGCCTGCGATCGTCGGGGGGGCGGGCGCTACGCCGATTGGCTATCAGCAATAACACTTCGTTGCCGGTGTCCGCCCACGAATGTGCGGCCTCGGCCAACATCGAAGCCGACCCCGACACCACGGCGGCCACCGTCTTCGCCACGGCGATAGCGAGATTCGCACCGAACGCAACCAGTACGGTGAGTGTGCTTTCGCCGCCGTCCTTGACCACGAGTGGTTAGTCGCTACGGGCACGCAGCTGGCTGACCCAGTCCCGCGGGACTCGGTCTGCGGGGCCTGGAACCGATTGGTCCTCAGGATGGCATTCCGGCGCAGCCAGTTCCGGCCCGTCGTAGTACTCGTTCTCGTCGTAGTTCCAGAACCAGTCCTCGCCGGGCTCGAACGACCGGATGATGGGATGTCCGGTCTCGCGCCAATGGGCCGAGGCGTGCCGAGCCAACGAATCGTCGCAGCACCCGATGTGCCCGCACGCCGCGCAGCGGCGCAGGTGCACCCACCAGCCGCCGACCGCATCACACTCGACGCAACCCGTGCCGCTGGGCGGAACCGAGGGGTCGACGGCTGCACTCATGCACGCGAGCCTACCGGCGTGCCCCCGAGCAGCCATTAGCAAGCCTTTAAATCAACCCGATTGAATCAAAATGAGCGAAACCAAATGCGTTGGGGCAACCAGCCAATTGTGGTAACTGACGGTCTCTATTGCGCATCGGGCCGCATTGACAGCTAATCATTGGTCTCTTAGTGTGCCGGCCAGGCTTGACGACGATTGGGATACACGTGGGATCTGCAGAGGAGTGCTCGCTCAGCGCGGCGATGGCGCCGCTGGCGCCGTCATGCGTGCATGCCTCTCGGCGAACGGGGTAACCCGGTGCCGCAGTCTTTCGGCAGTCGACCGTGACGGGGACCGCCTGGTCCAAGCCCGCTTTCGCCATCGGGGAATTCGTTGTCCTCGCCGGCGAGACCTTCGCCGCAATGGTGCGCCCACCTTTCGCCTGGCGCGAGCTACTTGAGCAGATCTGGTTCGTCGCCAGGGTGTCGATCGTTCCCACGCTTGTGCTCTCGATTCCGTACACGGTGCTCATCGTCTTCACCCTGAACATCGTGCTGATCGAGGTGGGCGCCGGCGACCTGTCCGGTGCGGGCGCGGCACTGGCATCGGTCACGCAGGTCGGTCCCGTGGTGACCGCGATCGTCGTCTCCGGCGCGGGTTCCACCGCGATGTGCGCTGATCTGGGCGCCAGGACGATTCGTGAGGAAATCGACGCGATGAAGGTCATCGGCGTCAACCCCATCCAGGCACTGGTGGTGCCCCGGGTGGTCGCCGCGACTTTCGTTGCGCTGATGCTCTATTCGGTCGTGGCGGTCGTCGGACTCGCCGGAAGCTACTTCTTCGTGGTGTACATCCAGCACGTCACGCCGGGCGCCTTCATCGCAGGGATGACGCTGCTGACCGGTCTGCCGCAGGTGGTCGTTTCCCTCGTCAAGGCGCTGCTGTTCGGTCTTTCGGCCGGTCTGATCGCCTGCTACAAAGGCCTGCATGTCGGCGGCGGGCCGACAGCGGTCGGCAACGCCGTCAACGAGACCGTGGTGTTCG
>JAVRPX010000436.1:0-3676 GCA_032161985.1 Mycobacterium sp. | reverse complement strand
CCGGTTGGCCGGATTGACCAAAACGTCGGCGCCGAAGTGCTTAGCGTACGAGAGCCTGTCGTCGCTGTAGTCCGAAACGACGATCGGGCTGACTCCGCGTGCGGAGAGCGCGGCCACCGTCGAAAGGCCGATGGCACCTGCGCCGATGACGAGCGGAAGTTCACCCGGCCCGATGCCCGAACAGCGAACGTAAAACTCCCCCACGGCGAATGCGTCGACGACTGCTACGGCATCGTTCGTCACGCCGTCGGGCACCTTTCGCGACATCACCTCCGATACGACCATCAACTCGCCGAACGCACCTGGTGCGTCAGGATCGTGTCCGATGACGTGCAGCTCCTGACCTGCCCGACTCAGGATCGGCATGCTGGTGACCCGCGATCCGACCGGGAAGTCACCCGAGCAGTCCGGTCCGTGGCCCACCACCTCACCGATGAACTCGTGGCCCATGATGGTGTCCCGGTCGGCATCCCAGACGAACCGCGGCGCCGAGTTCGGGTGATCCATGTAATGCACGTCCGACGCACAGATCGCGGCGCTCAGCGGCTTGATGAGCAGTTCTCCTGAGCCCGGTACCGGATCGGCCGTCTCGCGAACCTGAAGCTTTCCGTCGCGCAGCACCACCGCCTGCATCTCAGAACTCCCTCTTGTCGGCGAAATCGATTGCGGCGGTGCTCATCATCTCGACGAGCGTGCGCCGGTCGACGGTCCATATGTGCGACGCAACGGCCCGGTTGTTCTCTCCGACGACATGTACCGGACCATTGCCGATGTTGTCCGTGATCTCGCGGGCGACATCCTCCGACAGCATCTGTGTCGCAGGGTCGTATTCGACGCCCATGCGTTGCAGCGCAGGTGTGAACGTCGCGCCGAGGGGCGTGCAGCACACGTCGACGCCGTATTCGCGAAGCTCGGCCCACAGGCCCTCGGCGAAGTTGTGCTGAAACGCCTTCACCGCCGAATAGACAACCAGGGTGGCCGAGCCTGCCACGCAGGCCAGCGACGCGACCAGCACGATGCCACCGCGACCGCGATCGCGCAGGGCAGGCGCGAACAGATCCACGAGTGCCACCGGACCGATGCAGTCCAGCTTGATCTGCTTGAGCGCGTGGTCGAACCCGGTCTCCAGGAACGGGGTTGTCCGGTCAGAAGCCCCGGCGTTGTAGATGACGAGGCCGATCTCGAGCCCTTCGGTCGCGCGCGCCAACCTCGCGGCAACGTCCGCGTCGGTCAGATCCTGCACCACCGCCAGGACCTGCGCCCCGTGCCGGTCACGTACACCCGCGGCGACTTCGTTCAGCAGCTTTTCGTTGCGCGCGATCAGAACTAGGTTGAGCCCTCGCCCGGCTAGTTCGTCGGCGAGGCTGGCGCCGATGCCCTCCGACGCGCCTGCGATGACGGCCCACGGGCCGTACCTGTGCTGGAAATCCCCCGTCATGACTGCTGAACCGGTGTCACACCGGACTGCACCCGAGCGATGTGTGTGGTGCGGCGGGAGATGCGCCACCCCTCTGGAGTTCGGATGAGTTCGTCGTCGTAATGGCCAAGAGCCTCAACCCAACTGGTCGGATCATCTGGGACCGCCTGCAGGTGGGCGAACACATAAGACTTGGCCGTCGCGCGGTCGCCGTCGACCGCGATCGTGAAGTTGGACAGCCGATGATAGGTCGGGCCCATGTAGCTGTGGAGCTGCTCCATCAAATCGGTGAGCGCATCGGCGCCCGCGAACCGGCCGACTTCGCCGTAGTTCGCGTCGACGTCCTCGGTCCAGCAGGTGCGCAGCAGCGCCCAGTCCTTGAAGTCGATACCGGTGGCGTAGCGGATCAGCACCTCGCCGATCTGCGATCTGTCGTCGTCCACGGAGGAAAGCTAACCAGTAAGTTAGACTCGGGTCAACTATGAGATTCGTGGGAAAGCGTTGCAAATGACGGAGATAACGAGGGCAGCAGTTGCTGACCAAGGTCAGCGCAGGGCCTCGTTCCAACAGGCTCGTTCGCATGAGACCAAACGGTCGCTCGTGACTGCGGCCTTGGCGCTGTGGCGCGCGAACGGATACGCCCGAACGACGGTGGCCGACATCTGCCGGGCCGCTGGCGTATCGAAGGCGTTGTTCTACTTCGATTTCCCGCGCAAAGAGGACGTGCTGTTCGAAGTCGGCGTACTGTCCACCGAAGCCACGCACAGCGTGGCGGCCGAGATGCTGACGAAGCCGTACGACGTCCCCGCGGTCATCCGGGCGGTCCTCAGCAGCCTCGAGGACACGATGCGCGGCAGCCCACCGGAACTCATCATCGAGGCGATCCTCGAGGGCTACCGCCAGGCCCTCGCTGGCCACGACCATCTGGAGCGGACATCGGTGATCTTCGCCGAGGTCTTCGAGCGCGCTCAGCAGGACGGCAAGTTGCCCGCGCACGTCGATGTGGACCACATCGCGAATGTCGCGCAATCCCTTGTCAGTGAGGGCGCGCGCCAATGGGCATCGGGTGTGTATGGCGATCGATCGTTCGCCGAGGTCGTCGGCCGCGATATCACTGCGCTGGTCGCGGGATACAGCGCGTCGTGATGCGCTGACTGGCGCGTTATCGCCGAGTTGTTCTCTCTAGACGAGAACGTCATTTCCGATTATCGTCAACGCCGTGTCGACACAGCAGATAGCGCTCGCGCCCGAGATCTCTACCTGGCCAGACGAGAACCCCCAGCTCATCGGAAGCACCTGCGGTAAGTGCGGAGCCACCACGTTTCCCGTTCAGCAGCGATGCCCGAAGTGCAGCGCCGGGGAGATGTCTGAGGTGCTGCTTCCCCGAAGCGGCACCCTCGTCGCGTGGACAACCCAGGGCTTCCCGCCCGGGCCGCCGTACAAGGGCCCCGTCGGCAAGGACTTCGTCCCGTTCGGCGTCGGCCTTGTTCAGCTCGACGACGTCATCCGCGTCGAGGGCCGTCTGACCGAGAACGACCCCGCGAAGCTGCAGTTCGGCCAGAAGGTCGAACTGACCATGGTGCCCTTCGCGACCGACGATGATGGCAGCGAGATCGTCACGTTCGCCTTCCAGCCGGTCGACGTCTGAGAGGAACGAAAAAGATGAAAGACGTTGCCATCATCGGCGTCGGGCTTCACCCGTTCGGCCGGTTCGACAAGACCTGCATGCAGATGGGCGCCGAGGCGATACAGGCCGCCCTTGAGGACGCGGGTGTCGAATGGAAAGACATCCAGTTCGGCTTCGGGGGCAGCCACGAGATCTCCAACCCGGACGCCGTAACCCGACTGGTCGGCTTGACCGGCATCACGTTCACCAATGTCTTCAACGCGTGCGCCACCGCGGCGTCGGCGATTCAGCAGACCGCGGACACCATCCGGCTCGGCAAGTACGACATCGGCATCGCGATCGGTATGGACAAGCACCCGCGCGGCGCGTTCACCGACGAACCATCCTGTCTGGGGCTGCCCCGGTGGTATGGCGAGAACGGGCAGTTCATCACCACCAAGTTCTTCGGCATGAAGGCCAACAAGTACATCCACGACCACAACATCAGCCAGGAGACGCTGGCCAAGGTGGCGGCGAAGAACTTCCGCAACGGTGAGAAGAACCCGAATGCGTTCCGGCGCAAGCCGATTTCGGAGGAAGAGATCCTCAACTCGGCCGTGCTGAACTACCCGCTGACGCAGTACATGTTCTGT
>JAVRPX010000435.1:0-7836 GCA_032161985.1 Mycobacterium sp. | reverse complement strand
AACAATCTCGGCGTCCTGTTGCGCGCCGCCGGCAGGCCAGAACAAGCCGAGGCTGCCTACCGAACGGCAATCCGCCTGTGTCCCGACCACGTGGATGCGTACACGAACCTCGGCATCTTGCTCAATGGCCTGAACCGCCCCAAGGAGGCCTCGGAGTGCTTCTGCAAGGCGATCACACTGCGTCCCAAACACCCGGACGCCCGGCGGTTACTTGCATTGGCGCACTGCATGATCGGCGAAGTCGACGAAGCCGTGAAGATCCTCAAGGAGTGGCTAGAGGAGGATCCCGGCGATCCGATCGCAGAACACATGCTCGCGGCTAGCACCGGCTGCGACGTGCCATTGCGCGCGTCGGATGCCTTCGTGGAGAAGACCTTCGACGCCTTCGCCGCGAGCTTCGAGGCCAAGCTCCAGAGCCTGTCATACCGCGCGCCGGATATCGTTGCAGCCACACTGGCCGACACCGGACTCGCCGCCGATGGCCGGTTGGACATCCTCGACATCGGCTGCGGGACCGGTCTTTGCGGGCCGCTGCTTCGTCCGTACGCGTCGCGACTCATCGGCGTCGACCTGTCTGCCGGGATGCTCGCCCATGCCAGAGAAAAGAACGTCTACACCGACCTGCGGCAGTGCGAGCTAACCGAGTTTCTGCGCGCCCGGCATGAGGCCTTCGACGTTATGGTCTCGGCCGACACGCTGGTGTATTTCGGTGACCTGCTCGAGTTCTGCAAATCCGCCGCTAGCGGACTGCGACCTTTCGGGTTGCTCATCTTCACGCTCGAACATGCTGTAGGAGAAGACAATATCGATTACCGGCTGGAACTACACGGTCGCTACAGCCACAGTCTCGCGTACATAAAGAGAGTCCTCACCCAGGCAGGGCTGACCGCCGAAGCCGAATCCGCGGAACTCCGCAACGAGGCCGGCGCGCCCGTCGCGGGTTTGGTAGTCCGGGCGACGAAGCCGGCCTGAAGGCGCTGGTCGGACTGGTTCGGCGGGTGGGTGATCCACTTCCCAGCCGCCGTTGTGCCGTAATAGCAGGTCGGCGGTGCGGGTCGCGGCCGATGCGGGTGTCGGTTTGGATGCCATAGCGTCCCGATCCAGCTGTCAGTTCGGAATGTCACAGCCCCCCGACTATGCGGTTGCGTGTCGTTATGGATACATTGTGTCGTCTGCGGTGAGGAAGTCGCCGCGGCCCGAGGGACGGAGTGAGTCGTTGCGTGGCTCATCCACAGGTCCGTCTCCTCGCCCAATCCGGCCGGGAACGCCCCGCTTTCTCATGCGATGCGGCAGCCCACCGCCCGGTTGGGATGTGATTCAACGTTGCCATCGCAGAAGTAGCTGAGTACGCGCACCTGAGTGACGCGGACGTCGAAGCGATCGCGTCGTCGTTGGAAGAGGTCCGTAGCGACATCGAGGCGTCGCTCGGTATCAAGGACCGCGCATATATCAAGCGCGTCATACGGTTTCAGCGTTGCCTAGAAGTTGCCGCCCGGCTGACGATTTTTGGCAGCAGGGGCAAGACAGGGTGGACGGCCGGCACCGTGGCATTGCTCGTGTCGAAGTGCATCGAGAACATGGAGCTCGGCCACAACATCACCCACGGTCAGTGGGATTGGATGAACGACCCGGAGATCCACTCCAACACGTGGGAGTGGGACATGGTGGGCCCGTCGTCACAGTGGCGGTACTCCCACAACTACCGGCACCACGTATTCGCGAATGTGATCGGGCTGGACGACGACCTCGGCTTTGGCGTCATACGCGTCAGCCGTGACCAGGAGTGGAAGCCGGGCTATCTGTGGGCTCCGTTGCGGGCGCTCGGGCTGTCCATCGTCTTCGAGTGGGGCATCGCGCTGCACAACCTGGCCTCAGAGCAACGGGATCAGCCGACCGAGGAGGCCAAGGCCGAGCTCAAGCGGGCCATGATCCGCAAAATGGCCCGCCAGGCCGCCAAGGATTACCTCTTCTTTCCAGCGCTCAGCGGACGTCGCTTTCTCCGGACGTTCTTGGCGAATCTCGTCGCCGCCGGCTTCCGCAATGGGTGGGCGTACATCGTGATCGTCTGCGGTCACTTCGCCGACGGCGCCGAGAAATTCACGCCCTCAGCCGTGGAGAACGAGACGAAGCCGGAATGGTATCTGCGGCAGATGTTGGGAACCGCGAACTTCAACGCGGGCCCCGTCCTGAGGTTGATGAGTGGAAACCTCTGCTACCAAATCGAGCACCACCTGTTCCCCGATCTGCCGAGCAACAGGTACCCCGAGATTGCGACGCGAGTGCAGGCAATCCTGGCTGAGTACGACCTGCCCTACACGACGGGTCCGTTGATTCGGCAGTTCTGGCACACCGTGCGAACGATCTGCAAGCTCTCCCTGCCGGATCGCTTCCTGACGGCAACCTCTCATGACGCGCCGGAGACGGCCTCCGAGGAGAAGTTCAGGGCAGTGGCGAAGGATCCCCAGGTATTCCGCGCGCACGTCGTCGGTACACCGAGACGCGGGTTGGACACCGCGATCACAGACCGCGCTGGCCAGCGGATCAAACGAGGCCGGCGTCGGCATGCGCTGCAGCGCCTCGCTGCCATGGTCGCGCTGCGTTTCTCCTGATCAGTGACGCGGCAGGACATCGCAAGGTAGCTGATATCGCCGCCCGGGAGGGCTGGCAGCTTCTACGATTGACGTCCCACCCGCCTGGTTGATGCGACCCTCGGAGTGAAGGGAAATCACCATGGCTCACGCCACATACATCGGACGCGTCGGCGCATTGGCGGTGGCCCTGGGCGTGGGGATGGCGGTAGCGAGCACACCGGGCATCGCGTATGCACAGCCATCGGATTCGGGCTCGACGTCCTCGTCAACGGATGGGTCGTCGGCCGCTGCCGGCGCCCAGCCCTCTGCCAAATCTGACGGCACGAACTCGTCGGCTTCGGACCCGAAGCCGCCTTCGGGCTCAGCCGATGAGCAGGCGAAATCCATCGCCGATCGGGACGTCCCGGCCGATGGTGACGCCGCTGATGACGGCAAGGAAACGGGCGACGCTGAGAAGGGGTCGGTCAGCGACGGAAACAAGGACGCTCCGCCCGCAGTGGGCGACAAGGACGCTCCGCCCGCAGTGGCTGATGAGGACTCGGTCAGCCGTGATTCGGCTAATGAACCGGTGTCAAACAATCCAGCAGGCAGACGCTACGCACGCGCCTTCACTCAGCCGGACGCCTCCGGCGACGTCGAGTCGTCGGCGACCGCTGCCGGACAATTCACCCCATCCGGTGGCCAGGTGCAGACGCTCAGCATTGACAAGGTGACTGACGCGCCTGCGCGGCGTGCTTCGGTCGCCCCTGCCTTGGCGGATGTAGCTACGACGCTGTCGCCGCCCGTTGCGGTCACCCCGGCGCCGCCCCCGGACTTAGAGGACATCCTCGAGGAACCGCACACATTCCTGGTAGGTGTCGTTGCGCATTTAGTGGACGCTTTGCTCGAGCCGCTGCTTGCTCCATTCAGCCCGGTGCGAGCGCCACTGCTGTGGACGATGTTGGCGTTTGTGCGAGATGAATTCCGGCGGATCACCCTGCCGAACTTGTCGACTGACCCCGCGACGTCGAGTCTCGTTGAGGGCCCGAACTTGCTCGTCAATCCGGGCGCCGAACTCGGCGATCCGTCATTGTCGGGATACAGCGCGGTGTCCGTGCCGGGCTGGGCGCTCACCGGCACACCGACCGTGATCGACTACGGCACTCTTCGCCGGTTCCCCGTACCAACCCCGTCGCCGGGGCCGGTGCTGCCGGATCTCCTGGCATTTCCGAGCCGGGGTCTCCCCGGCAGCGGAGAGCGATTCTTCGGCGGTGGACCCGTGGCCGACTCCTCGGTCTCCCAAATCGTGGACCTGCGTGCCGCGGCGGATGACATCGACCACCGGCCGGGCGGCGTGCAATACCAGCTGAGTGGAGACCTCGGCGGTTTCCTGATCGACCCGTCCAGGACGACGGTCACCGTCGACTTCCTCGACGTAAACGGAGCCAGCCTGGGGACCGGCACGCTGCAGCCGATTACCGCATTGGATCGCTGGTTTGTCACTGATTTCATCCACCGCGACGCGGTCGGACGGATACCGGTCGGCGCGCGCAGGGCGCGGGTGGTTGCGACCTTCGATGACCGAAACCCCGTGCTCGGCAACTACAACAACGCCTACGCCGACAATCTGTCGTTCAAGGTCGATGCCGAGGGCCTCACGCCGGCGACGCTCGCGCCACCGGACTCGATCGTCGGCGACCTCGATCACGTGTTCATGGTGTATCTGGAGAACAAGGGAGTCAGACAGATAGTCGGCAGTCCCAACGCGCCGTACATCAACAGGCTGATCAACACCTACGGATACGCGTCGAACTACTACGGGGTGACTCACCCCAGCGACCCGAACTACTATCCGATCATCGGCGGTTCAGACTTCGGCTTCAACTACAACTGCCCCTCTAAGTGCTTCCCCGCCGGCACGCCCAATCTTGCCGACCGAATTGAGGCCGCAGGCTTGGATTGGGCCGGCTACATGGAGGGCGGGGGCGGCTACAGCAGCCCCAACGACCGATTGCCCTTCCTGGCTTTCAGCGACATCTATGACGATCCCGACCGCGTCGCAATGCACCTGTTCGACATCTCGGAGATGGAACAGGATCTCGCTGATCCCGCCACCGCCCCGGAATTCGTGTGGTTCGCCGCGGACGACGCCACCAACATGGAAGGCCCAACGGATTTCCCCTTTGGGATTATCAATTGGGCTCTGGGCTTTATCAATCCGCGTCATCAATACAACGTCAAGGCGGGTGACGATTGGCTCCAGGGCCCGCTGAGCACGATCATGGATTCGCCCACCTGGCAGGCCCCCACGCAGAGGAGCGCCATCTTCGTCACGTTCGACGAGGACTACAACAACATCACGACGGGCGTCGGCAACGAAGGCAACCACATCGTGATGGTCGTCATCCCGTCACAGGGGGCGCTGGACAGCGGGATGCGCCCGGGCCACTTCGTCGCCGACGACCACAACAACCACTACAGCCTGCTACGCACGATCGAAGACTCGCTCAACCTTCTCCCGCTGACGAACAACGACCAATTCGCCCAGCCTATGAATGAATTCTGGGAGGTGTAGCGGGCTCCACGCATCGCGCAGTTCAACGTCGTCGGGCACCCGGCGCCCAGGCACCGTGGCCCACCCTCGCAGAATGGAGATCAGCTGTTCGCGGCTGTTGGCTCCGACGCGTTGGGAGGCGCGGAAGAGGTGCCCTTCGACAGAGCGGGTCGACATGGTGAGCCGGTCGGCGGCATCGTTCGGTGGTAACGGCGGCAATGGCGGCAATGGCGGCAATGGCGGCGATGGCGGCACGGGCACCGGCGCGAACGGGTCCGACGGCGCGGACGGGTAACCCCACCGAACGCCGAAGCGATTGTCTCGCTTTCGGTTCTGGATCTGTCAGCACCGCTTATCGTGTACGGGACCGAAGTTCGCCGGGAGGCTGATGTGCACGCGCTGCCGTTTGGCCGCTACGGCTTGATGGAGCTGGGTCCGAACTATGAACTGAGCGAGCCACTCTGATGCTCGTCGACCACTACCTGTGGTTCCTTCACCTCGATCGCCGGATGGCGCTGGACCTCGACCTGGGTCCGTTGGATATCCATCTGTACGGCCGATCTGTCTTCTACATGTGGGTCACGGTGGGGATCCTGGTGATCGGCGGCATCGCGGTGTTCGCATCGCGCAAGCCGGAGTTGATCCAGAAGTGGCGCACGTGGATCTTCATCGCGCTGGTCGTCGGCATCCCGATCTGGATAGGTCAAGGGACGACGGCCGCCGTCGCCGCGGCGCTGGCCTTGGTAGCGGTCATCGAATACGCGCGATTGGTGAGTCTCAGCAGAGTCGACACCTACTTGCTACTGGCGCTGGCCGTGCTGTATCCGCTCGCGGCGTGGCTACGCCCATCCCTTTTGATCCTAGTGCCGCTCGTTATGTTGTTCTGTGCGCTGCCATCTGTGCTCGGCGGCGACGTCGAAAATGGCGGCAGGCGCACCGCGTTCACCGCGTTCGGTTCGGTGTGGATCTGTTGGTCGCTGTCGCACCTCGTGATGTTGGAGCCAAACGCGTATCTGGTGTGCTTCGCCGTTTCTGTTACTGACGTCGCCGCGTGGTGCGGCGGAAAAGGGTTGCGCCGATTGCGCTGGGCGCGCCAGCCGTTGTCCCCGTTGAGCCCGAACAAGACGGTCGGTGGGATGGTCGGCGCGATCATAGGGGCGTTCATCGTGCTTACGCTGTTGGGCACGATCTCGATCGGTCTGCTCATCGCGGTGTCGATCGGCGGCTTGTTCGGCGACCTCCTCGAGTCAATGCTGAAGCGTCAGGCCCAGGTCAAGGACGCTGGTGACTGGCTCCCGGGCTTCGGCGGCCTGCTCGACCGCATCGATTCCCTACTGGTCGTCCTACCGCTGGCGTATCTGATCGGATGAGCAAGTTTCGTTCTGGTGCAACGCATTTCGGCTCTTCGCGAGCGCGAGGTGACGGCGGTGCGTGACGAATTCCTCGCGCAGGAGCGCCAATCACGTGCCTGGTCGGCGGTCGCCCGTCTCGTCACGAGTCCGTACGGCCTGCTGCTCGCCTTTGTGTGGGGGTTCGCCGAGGCATTGAGCTGGTTCATCGTCGCCGAGATGGCGCTGATACTGTTTGCCGCCGCCGTCCCGCGCCGCGTGATGCCATGGGCCGCAGCGGTGATCGTCGGCTCGGTGCTCGGCGTGCTGACCAACGCGTGGCTGACGTCTCGCGGTGTGTTGTTGCCTGCGCCTCTGACGACGCCGCGGATGGCGGCCACGGCCTTCGACCAGCTGGCCGCGGGGCCGAGCGCGATGATGAACCAGGCGTTGTCGGGCATCCCCGTCAAGGTGTACGCCCGCGCCGCCGGGGAGCACCACATCGAATTGTGGAACCTGGCAGGCTGGACACTGCTCGAGCGTGGACTGCGGATCTCGTCGGTGGGACTGGTGGTCTGGCTGCTCTCAAAAGTGTTTCACCCCTTGCTTCGACGGCTCTTTGGCGTCTACCTGATTCTTGCGACCGCCGTTTTCATCGCCGCGCTGTCCGCGGTGATCGCCGCATGGTCATAGCGTGAAGGCCCGCATGCGAAGGCGGGAAACGAATAGATTGTCCGGATGAGCCGGCCGCTGCCGCCCACGATCACCGTCAGCTTCGGGGGTGGTTGGCAGCGCACGTTCGGGCCGGGCCGCGATGTCCTTGTCGGGCGTGACGTGCGGGCCGACGTGCGTCTCCCGCACGCCGCGGTCTCCCGGACTCACGTGCTGCTGCGATACCACGAGGGTCGCTGGGTCGCGATCGACAACGAGAGCAGGAACGGAATCTTCCTCGGGGGACAGCGGGTGTATTCCGCGGACATCCGCAGCGGGCAGATCCTTCACATCGGCGATCCCGAAGGCCCATGGCTGACGTTCGAACTCGGCCCGGCACCTCGGCGGGACGATCCACCGACGACCAGGATCAAACAGGAACCCGACGCGTCGAACACAGCCACCACTGTTCTGCCCGCCCAGCTGGCGGTATCCGGGAATGAGCCATCGACGACCAGAATCGGCCGCGGCTTCGGCAACGACGTCGTTATCCCAGATGTGATGGCCTCTGGCCACCACGCGACGTTGGTGACGACGCCAGAGGGGGTGCGGATAAAGGACGCCGACAGCGCCAACGGCACGTTCGTCAACGGCCAGCAAGTCAAGAACTCCGCGCTGAAGCCGCACGACATCGTCACAATCGGCAACGTCGACTTTGTGTTCGAGAACGGCA
>JAVRPX010000434.1:0-9703 GCA_032161985.1 Mycobacterium sp. | reverse complement strand
TTGATCGACACAGTGATGTCCGGATTGCCGCGGACCTCCATCTCGTAGCGTTGGCCTTTGGGGCCGAATGTCCATGCGGGATCGAGGTTTTCCTCACCCATCAACCAGTTCACCGTCACCTGCACGACGGGCTCCCCGTCGACCAGCGCCTCCCAGTGGAACTTTCGCCCCGCGACCTGGCCCGGCTGGATGGTTCCGATCGGCGAGTCGATCGGTGCGTTGGCGACCGCAATCTCCTGGGTTGCACGAACTTTCGGGTCGGCGTTGAAGCCGACCTTGTCAACGACCATCCGGACCGCCTGGATGAAGCCGCCATCGAGCAACTTCTGCATCGGCCCGGACAACGCCTTATCGGGCGTCTCGCCGAAGCCCATGACGTGGCGCACGACGTCGGGTGCTTCATAGGTGCGCAGGTCGGAAAATTCCTCGGCGCGAACGAACGTCACCCCGGTCGACATGATCGACATCATCAGCGGAAACTTCTCGCTGATGCCGCCCGGTGCCATGCCGGTGCCGTGCAGCGTCGTGTTGCCCTCCAGCGCCGCCTCCCGAAGCGGGGTGCCCTGCCGTTCGCTCGGGTAGACCCAGCCGACCGGTGTCACGACGTTCTTGCCGGACCGCAACAGGGCCGCGACCTCGTCGGCATTGGGCAACAGCGGCGCGTACACCACGGCGTCGGCGTCGAGTGCGAGGATCTCGTCGACGCTGTTGGTTGCGGTGACGCCCAGCGGTTCGGTGCCGATAATGTCGCCGACGTCCTTGCCTGCCTTGTCCGCCGAGTGCACCCAGCAGCCGACAAGTTCGAGGTCAGGGTGTTCCAGCACGCCCTTGATGGCGGCGACGCCGACGCCTCCCGTCGCCCACTGCACGACCCGCAAGCCCATGTGATCTCCTTCGAAACTAGAACACGTTCTACTCCGGTCTACACCACAACAGTGCCCCCGCGGGTGACAATTAGCCCCGATGACCGAGAGCAAGATCGGGTTCGGCGTGCTGGGCCCACTGGAGATGACGGTCGACGGTGTTTTCGTGCCGTTGGGCACCCCGAAACAACGCGCTGTACTGGCCGTGCTGGTGATGAACCGCAGCAGGCCGGTCAGTATCGACTCGCTGATCACCGCGGCGTGGGAACAGTGGCCCCCGCCGGAAGCGCGGGCCAGCCTGCACTCCTACATCTCGAACCTGCGCAGGCTGCTTGGCGACTCACGGTCGATGTTGGTCAACGCGCCACCCGGATATCGGCTCGCGGTCGGCGACACCGACTGCGACATCGGCCGATTCATCCTCGAGAAGACCGCGGGCGTGCAGGCCGCCGCCGCAGGACACTTCGAGGAAGCTAGCCGCCACCTGACGACCGCGCTGGCCGAATGGCGCGGACCGGTGTTGGAGGATCTGCGCGACTTTGAGTTCGTCGAAGGGTTCGCCACCGCGCTGACCGAGGACAAGGTGGTAGCGCACACCGCGCTGGCAGAGGTCGAAATCGCTTGCGGGCGTGGATATGCCGTCATAGGTGAACTCGAATCTCTGACGGTCGAGCATCCCTACCGCGAGCCGCTGTGGGCGCAGCTGATCATCGCCTACTACCTGAGCGACCGTCAGTCGGAGGCGCTCGACGCCTACCAGAGGCTGAAGACCACCCTCGCCGACGACCTGGGTATCGACCCGGGCCAGACGCTGCGTGCCCTACACGAGCGCATCCTGCGCCAGGAGCCCCTTGACGTGAAGAGGGCCGCGAGAACCACTGCAGTGCACTCCGTTCACAACATCGATCTGCGCACCGCGGTCAACGCATCGTCCGCGCTCGCCAACCTTGTATCGCTGAACGGTGAGATTTATCGGCTCATGGCCGCCGCCACCCGGATCGGGCGGCTCAACGACAACGACATCGTGCTCGACGACGTCAACGTCAGCCGCCACCACGCCGTCATCATCGACACCGGCACGAGTTTCGTGATCACCGATCTACGCTCGGCCAACGGAGTCCACGTCGGTGGCGAACGCATACGCGGCACCGCGACGCTGGTCAACGGCGACCGGATCCGCATCTGCGATCACGAGTTCACGTTCGAGATCACGCCACACGACACGTAGCGCGGCATTAGGGTGTGTTCGCTGGCAACGCATCCGAGGAGCGACCGATGACCGACCCTGGGCAGGAATCCCGTGTGGGTACCCAGGTCGGCCCGTATCGCTTGAGGCGGCTTCTTGGCAGGGGCGGCATGGGTGAGGTCTACGAAGCCGAAGACACCGTCAAGGACCGGATCGTCGCGCTGAAGCTGTTGCCCGAGTCGGCCTCTCATGACCCGGTGTTCCGCAAGCGGCTGCAGCGCGAGGCACATTCCGCGGGCCGGCTGCAGGAGCCGCATGTGGTCCCGATCCACGACTACGGCGAGGTCGACGGGCTGCTGTACGTCGACATGCGGATGATCGACGGCAACGACCTTCGCAAGGTTCTCAAGAGCTTTGGGCCGATGACACCGGCAAAGGCGGTGGCGATCGTGCGCCAGATCGCCTCGGCGCTCGACGCCGCCCATGAAAGCGGCGTCATGCACCGCGATGTCAAGCCCGAAAACATCCTGATCACCCGCGACGACTTCGCGTATCTCGTCGATTTCGGTATCGCCAACGCGGCCACCGACGAGAAGCTCACTGAACTCGGTACTGCGGTAGGGACATACGCCTATATGGCCCCGGAGCGGTTCACCAACGACGAGGTGACCTACCGCGCCGACGTGTACGCGCTGGCGTGTGTGCTGCACGAATGTCTCACCGGCGGGCAGCCGTATCCGGGCGACAGCGTCAGCGTGGTGATCACCTCGCATCTGATGCAGCCCATCCCGAAACCGAGTGAGGTGCGTCCCGGCATTCCGGCCGCGTTCGACGCGGTGATCGCCAGGGGCATGGCCAAGAAGCCGGAGGAGCGATTTGTCAGTGCCGGGGACCTGGCGATCGCCGCGAACGACGCACTGAGTGCACGCGACCAGGACCAGGCCGCGACGATCCTGCAGCGGGGTCAGGACGCGACCATGCCGGGCACGCCGATCCCCCCGATGCAGCCCCTGGGGCGACCCATTCACCAGACACCTCCGCCGTTCGGGGCAACGCCTCCGCCCACAGCGCCGCCGCCCACGCCGCCTCCGTTCGGGGTGACGCCTTCGCCGCAGCCCGCCTCCCGACCCGTCGCGTTCCACACACCCCCGCCTGCGAGAGGGCCGCCCAGCGGGCCGATGTGGACGGCGGCCCCGCCGCCACCAGGGCCCCCTGGGCGCGGAAACAAGGTGCCGTGGATACCGATCGCCGCGGCGGCAGGCGTGTTCGTCCTCGTCCTCGGCGCGTTGGGCATCTGGTGGCTGGTCAAGCCCGACGAGTCATCGTCAGCGGGGCCAACGACGACCCCCAGCTCGGAGACGACCGAGCCCACGGAAACCACGAGGCGGACCCCTCGAACGACCACGCCCACCGAGAGCTCACAGTCGTTCGATTCCAAGCTGATGGCGCTGCTGCCACCCGGCTACGACAATGACGCGTGCCAGGCCGTCCACCCGCCGGCGACCGGGGCGTTGGCCACGGCCGACTGCACGACGCCCACCACACCTGGCGGGCCTGCGAATGCCCGCTACTCCCTGTTTGCCGATCAGCAGACCCTTGACGCCCACTTCGACGGCGCCATCAAGGAGAACTCAGAGCTGTTCCGGTGCCCCGGCAGCGACCTGGATTCGCCGACCACCTGGCACTACACCGCTACGCCCGAACAAGTCGAGGGCCAGATCGCGTGTGGCACCTACAACGGCGGGCCGGATCTGGTGTGGAGCAAGAACTCCGATCTGCTGCTCGCCGACGCGCAGTCACCGAAGATGGAGGACCTGCACAAATGGTGGCTCGAGTACGGCTAACGCGTAGCCGCTGAGCAGGCACTTTCGGCCTCCAAGGATTCCCCAAGGATCCCTCAAGGCCACTATCAGACTCTGATGTCAGCCCGGAACCACCCGGAACAAACCGACATCAACTAGGAGTCCAATGTTCGCCTCGAATCGCATCACCAAGTTGGCCGGCACCGCGCTCGTCGCGGGCGCCCTTGGGCTTGCCGCCGTTGCTACCGCCGGCACCGCCGGCGCCGTCAGCTCGACGGATGACGCGTTCCTGACCGAGATCAGCAGCGAGGGCATCTCGTACGACACCCCGAAGGCCGCCATCTCCAACGCCCACTACGTATGCAGCGCCCTGGACGACGGTGCCGAGCCGGTGGACCTCGGCCAGGAGATCCTGGACAACACGGATCTGACCACCCATCAGGCCGCCGTCTTCGTGGTCGCCTCGGTGAACGTCTACTGCCCCGAGTACACCGGCTACTTCGAATAACCCCTCCCCCATGCGGGGGCCCCGCTGCGGCGGCAGGGCCCCCGCGCCACCACCGATGAGAACAACCACCATGACCATTTCGCTCAACGACCCCACCGAAAGACTCGCGATGCCACGGCCCATCTCGGCGGCGACCGCGCGACGTCGGCACGGCGCCGGCGCGCTGCTCGTCGACATCCGACCCCAGGTCGCCCGCCATCAGGGCAGCATCACCGGCGCGTTGCTCATCGACCCCGCGACCATCGCGGACCAGATCACCGACCGCCATCGCGAAATCGTGCTCTGCAGCGTCTCGGCGCGACGCGCAATGCCCGCCGCCGAGCAGCTCAGCCGCCTCGGGTTCGACCGCGTTCACTATCTGGCAGGCGGGTACGCCGCCTGGCATCACCGCGCCACCCCGCGTTAGGGGATCTAGACAGTTCGCTCGCTTTGTGTTTCTGTCGATCGCAGGAACAGCGAAGGGACAACTGGGATGCCAAACAAGGTTTTCGTCGTCGGGGTCGGAATGACGAAGTTCGAGAAGCCAGGCCGCCGCGAGGGCTGGGACTATCCGGACATGGCGCGCGAATCCGGCACCAATGCACTCAAGGACGCAGGCATCGACTACTCCGAGGTCGAGCAGGGGTTCATCGGCTACTGCTCGGGCGACTCGACGTCAGGAAACCGGGCGCTCTACGAACTGGGCATGACGGGCATCCCGATGGCTAACGTGAACAACAACTGTTCGACGGGTTCGACGGCGTTGTTCCTTGCGGCGCAGACGATCCGCGGCGGGCTGGCCGACTGCGCGATCGCGCTCGGTTTCGAGAAGATGCAGCCAGGCCCTCTCCAAGGCGGCGCCGAGGACCGCGAATCCCCGCTGGGCAAACACGTCAAGGCGTTGGCTGAGATCGACGAGTTCGCATTCCCGGTCGCGCCATGGATGTTCGGGGCGGCCGGCCGTGAGCACATGAAGCAATACGGCACCACCGCAGAACATTTCGCGAAGATCGGGTACAAGAACCACAAGCATTCGGTGAACAACCCGTTTGCACAGTTCCAGGAGGAGTACACGCTCGACGACATCCTGGCGGCCAAGATGATCTCCGATCCGCTGACCAAGCTGCAGTGCTCGCCGACATCCGACGGCTCCGGCGCGGCGATCGTGGCCAGCGAGGCGTTCGTCGACAAGCACGGGCTGGCCGGCCAGGCGGTGGAGATCGTCGGGCAGGCGATGACCACAGACTTCGACAGCACCTTCGACGGGAGCGCCAAGAACCTCATCGGATACGACATGAATGTCCAAGCCGCACAAAAGGTTTACGACCAGTCCGGGCTCGGGCCGACCGACTTCCAGGTGATCGAGCTGCATGACTGCTTCTCCGCCAACGAGCTGCTGTTGTATGAGGCGCTCGGGCTGTGCGGGGAGGGCGAGGCCCCGAAGCTGATCGACAACAATGACACCACCTACGGCGGCCGGTGGGTGGTCAACCCGTCCGGCGGGCTGATCTCCAAGGGCCATCCGCTGGGTGCAACGGGCCTGGCGCAGTGCGCCGAGCTGACGTGGCAGCTGCGCGGCACCGCCGACAAGCGACAGGTGGATAACGTCAGCGCCGCGCTGCAGCACAACATCGGGCTCGGCGGAGCGGCTGTCGTCACGGCATACCAGCGCGCCGAGCGCTAGTCACTTTTCACCGCGAGCAGACGCAAAAGCTCCCACTTTCTCGGCGTGTCGGGGCCTTTTGCGTCTGCTCGGCGCGTACGGGGAACGAATTCAGTGTCGCCGGAGCTGTATGTAGAGGACTATTGACCTACAGAAAGACGGGAGGTGCGGCCATGCGGACAAAGTGGATGCTTGCCGCTGTGGTTCCGGGTGTGTGCGCAGCGATAGCCGCGCCTGCGGGCCTCGCGTCCGCCGACGAATCGGCGCAGGAGGTGATCAGCCGGCTCGAGGGCCAGGGCTACACCGTCAACATCGACCGTGTCGGCACCGCGCCACTCGACCAGTGCGTGGTGACCAACGTCAGGAACCCTCAGCAGGTCACGCAATGGGTGCCCTATACGGGACCCGGCAAGGACGGTAACCGCGTGCTCGTGGAAGTGGTCACCCAGCAGTCGATTTCGGTGACTCTGAACTGCTCACGCTGAGCAGGTCGACCAGTCCGATCGGACGCGTTGGTGGACAACCTTTTTGGCGGCATCGCCGAATAGCGAAAGGCCCGGCCGGATCGCTCCGGCCGGGCCTCCACTGGTCAGCGACGAGAGCAGTCCAGCGTCACAGTGACCGTCCGGTCCACGATGACGGGAACGAAGTCGCGGCCACGGTCACGTCCGCCCCCGATCACGGGGACGAGTTCCGTTCGCTCCCTTGGGTTTCGCACGTTGGTGACTTCGCAATCCTCAAGCGGTGCGCTCCCGAAGCGGTCGATCTTCACATCGAAGCCCTGGGCTTCCAGTGTGCCGATGGTGACTGCGGCGGACTCGGCTGAGGCGAAGCCCGCCGGAGCGAGGATCGCTCCGCAGGCCGCCGCGGCCAGTGCGATGAGTGTTAGCAGTGTGGCACGCATGGCGGGCCTCCGTTCTTTCCGTTTGGTCGGTATCAGCCGGTTCAACGGCCGGAGGTCTCAGGGGGTTCAAAGGAATTTCAAAACCTTTCACAAGACAGAGAAAGACCCGGCCGCGGGGGGTTCGGCCGGGTCTTTCCTTCGCGCGCCCTACGCCGGAGCAGGGATTCGCTCCTGCGCCGGTTCTTCGGCGCGCGGGGTGCGATCGTCGTCAACCATGGTGAGTTCGTCGAACGGATCCTCTCCACCCAGAACGGCGTTCACCTTGTCGCGATCGATCGTCTTGGTCCAAGACCCGACCAGCACCGTCGCCACCGCGTTACCGGAGAAGTTCGTGACCGCGCGGGCCTCGGACATGAACCGGTCGATACCGACGATCAGGCCGACACCGTCGAGCAGGTCGGGACGGTGGCTCTGTAGGCCGCCTGCCAGGGTGGCCAGTCCGGCGCCGGTCACACCGGCCGCGCCCTTGGACGCCACCATCATGAACACCAGCAGGCCGATCTGCTGTCCGACGGACAGCGGGCTGCCCAACGCGTCGGCGATGAACAACGACGCCATGGTCAGGTAGATCGCGGTGCCGTCCAGGTTGAACGAGTAGCCGGTCGGCACGACGACACCTACAGTGCTGCGATCGACGCCCAGGTGCTCCATCTTCGCGATCAGCCGCGGCAGCGCCGACTCAGAGGAGGAGGTCGAGAAGATCAGCAGGTATTCACGGGCAAGGTAGCGCACTAGCTTGAAGATCGAGATGCCCGACACCGCGCGCAGCAGTACACCCAGCACGCCGAACACGAACAGCAAGCAGGTGATGTAGAAGGCGAGCATCAGCGTCAGCAGTTGGGTGACCGCGGTCCAGCCGGTCTGGCCGACGACGTTGGCGATGGCACCGAACGCACCGATGGGGGCCAGCCACAGGATCATCACCAGGACCTTGAAAACCAGCTTCTGCAGGTGCGCGATGCCACGCAGTACCGGCTCGCCCGCGGTGCCCATGGCCTGCAGGGCGAACCCGACGAGCAGCGCGACGAACAGGGCCTGCAGCACGCTGCCTGCGGTCAGCGACGAGAACAAGGTGTCCGGAATGATGCCCTGGACGAAGTCCATCAGCCCGCCGGACTCGTGGGCCTTCTCCGCGAGTTCGGCGCCCTTGCCTGCCGCGCTCTCGGACAGATGCATACCGCTTCCGGGATGGATGAGATTGCCGACGACCAGGCCGATCGCCAGCGCGAAGGTCGACATCACCAGGAAGTAGACGAAGGCCAGGCCGCCGACCTTGCCGACAGTGGCGGCTTTGCGTACCGAGCCGATGCCCAGCACGATCGTGCAGAAGATGACCGGCGCGATCATCATCTTGATCAGGCTGACGAACATCGTGCCGAGAATGCCGACGCTCTTGCCGACCTCGGGGGCCAACAGACCAACGGCGATCCCGACCAGCACCGCGACGACGACGGCGATGTAGAGCCAATGGGTGCGGTCGCGGCGGCGCGGCGGTGCCGGCGGCTCGGGTACCGGGGGCTTATCGAGCGTTGTCATGGCTAGTTCCTCCAAGTCGGGATCCAAATGTGGTCTGCAAGGATGTTCGGCGAGGACGTGAGCCAAGTCACGTTTTAGTTCATTACGTTCAGCCGAGGAGCACGATTTGGCGGAGGAAGTCACCACCCCAGACGGCCGTCATCTCACATATCTCGAAGTCGGAGATCCGGACGGGCCGCTCGTTCTGCACAATCACGGTGGACCCAGTAGCCGGCTTGAGGCGCGCCTGCTCGCGGATTCGGCTTCGAAGAATCGGTTACGACTCTTATGCATAGACCGACCCGGTATGGGACAGTCCAGTCCCCAAAAAGCACGCACCTACGCGGACGAGGAGATCCTGCTTCGACCTGGGATCGGAACCGAATTCGGTGAATCATGCGCCGAATGCTTCGCTCACGGTTCCGACGGGCTTGTCCGCGACGCTGAACTCCTCTATCGGAGTTGGGCTTTCGACGTGACGAAGATCGAACGGCCAGTCCACATGTGGCAGGGACTGGACGATCGACTCGTGCCGGATCCCATCAACAAGGAGGTGGCCGACCGAATGCCGGGAGCGGTATGGCATCCGGTTGAGGGTGCCGGTCATTTTGTGGCAGTCGGCGAAGGGGACGAGATCCTCCGAATCGCGGCCGAGGAACTGGGCGCACCTTGACGCGCCCGCGGCCGTGGTCCCTTGCGACCCAGGCGATCGCCCTGCAGATCCTGGTGATCGCGGTGGTGGTGCTGGTCGGCAGCATGCTCGCACTGTTCGACGCCAGCCGCGACGGCGACGCAGCCGCGCGTCAGCAGGTCATCAGCATCGCCACCGCGCTGGCCGACTCACCGTCGACGGCGGCCGCCATCGAGTCCGGAAGGGCGACCGAGGTTTTGCAGCCGGTCACCGAGGCCGTGCGCACCAACACTCAGATCGCGTTCATCACGATCATGGCGCCCGACCGGACGCGATTCACCCACACCGACCCGAACCAGATCGGCGCGAAATACATCGGCACCATCGAGCCCGCGTTGCGGGGTGAGACATTCAGCGAGGTCTACACCGGCACGCTCGGACCGTCGATCCGAGCCGTAGCGCCGGTGCGCAACGAGTCCGGTCGCATCGTCGGGCTCGTGTCGGCGGGCATCCTGCAGCAGAGCCTGGCCGACCGCTGGCGCTCGCAGGTGCCGGCGATCGCCGCGGTCAGCCTGGCCGCACTGGCCATCGCACTGGTTGGGGTGTGGGCGATCCGGCGCCGGCTGTTGCGGCAGACGCACGGGCTGCGGCC